>JBAUZR010000190.1:0-8462 GCA_049585375.1 Acidobacteriaceae bacterium | reverse complement strand
ACCTGGAAGGTCCTGCCGAAGTCGCTTGCCGTTTCCGAAGTGGACGCGATGCTGGAGCACGCCGGACTGGCGGCGGATCATCCCCAGACGGACGCCATTGCGCTGCGGGATCGCGCCATTCTGGAGCTCCTCTACGCGGCGGGACTTCGGGTTTCTGAGCTGACCGGTCTGAATGTCGCCGACCTGTCGCTCGATGCGGGCCGTGCGCTGGTCCGCGGCAAAGGCGATAAGGAGCGAATTGTGCCGCTGGGCCGTGCCTCGGTAGAAGCGCTCGAGGTGTATCTGAAGCAGGGCCGCCCCGCGCTGGAGAAAAAGCCCTCGCCTTGCCTGTTTCTCTCGATGCGCGGCGTGCCCCTTAGCCGTGCCTGGGTCTGGCATCTGGTGAAGCAGAGCGATGCGCACGCCAGCCCGCACATGCTGCGCCACAGTTGTGCCACACACATGGTGGAACGCGGCGCGGATCTGCGCACGGTGCAGACGCTCCTTGGTCACGCGGATATCGCGACCACGCAGGTTTATACGCATCTCGCTCTGGGACGCCTGAAAGCCGTTCACCGGCAGCATCATCCACGGGCTAAAAGAGTCGCGCCATGAGACCTAAAGCGCTCGCGCGCAAATCTCCCGCGAAGCCGGCCATAGTGCAGCGCGTCGAGGAATTTCTTGCCATGCTCGCGAACGAGCGCAACGCCAGTCCTCACACCATCCGCGCCTACGCCCGCGAACTGCATGGGTTTGCGGAGTTTGTTATGGACCGGTTCGGTGCGAACCTGCCGCTGCAGCGCATCGAGCACCAGCACATCCGCGCTTATCTCGGCGAACTCTACACGCGCGGTCTTTCCAAAGCGTCGGCAGCACGCGCGCTGGCCGCCATTCGCTCCTGGTTCAAATGGCTGGCCAAGCGTGGAATCGTCGAGCAAAGTCCGGCCGCTCTGGTGGCCACGCCAAAGCTGCCCAAACACCTGCCGCGCGTCCCCACCATCGAGGACATGAATCGCGTGGTCGAGAGCGCCGCTGACGACCATGCCGCGTGGCCGGAACGCGACCGCGTCATCTTCGAGTTGCTTTACGGCTGCGGCATTCGCAACGCGGAGCTGGTCGGCATCAATCTGGCGGACATTCACTGGGCCAACGAAGCGATTCTCGTGCGCGGCAAAGGACGGAAGGAGCGCTACGTTCCGCTGGGCGACGCGGCGGCTCAGGCTCTTCGTGCATGGCTGCCGGTGCGTGAGGCTAAGATCGCTGGGGCAGGGAAGTCCTCACCGGCTCTTCTCCTCAACCTGCGTCTGCGGGGCGATGGCCGGCTCACCACCCGTAGCGTCGGTCGCATCGTCAAGCACATCGCGCTGGCCCACGGCTTACCCGCGGACGTCCATCCGCACACGCTGCGCCACGCTTTTGGCACGCACATGTTGGAAGAGGGAGCCGATCTGCGCGCCATCCAGGAGCTGCTCGGCCACGAGCGTCTCTCCACGACGCAGCGGTATACGCAGCTGACCGTCGGCCAGGTGGCCGAGGTCTACGATCGGACGCATCCAAGAGCGAAGTGAGTTCGGTTTTACCCGGAATTGGGCGAAAACTGGGCGAAAACGCCGGTTATTAACTTGGTTTTGTGGCGATTTTTTCGCTTGGTTGAACCATTTTTTGTGCGATATTCTTGGCTCCCATGGCTTCAACCGTCTGGAAAGGCTACATCTCGTTCGGATTGATTTCGGTGCCGATTCGCCTGTTCGTCGCCGCGCGCGAGCAGCACATCAGCTTCAATCAGATCCACGCCGTCTGCGGCTCCCGCATTCGCCAGCAGCTTTTTTGCCCGCATTGCGAGCGGGTTGTCGAGCGCAGCGAAATTGCTAAAGGCTATCCCGTCGACAAAGACAACTACGTTCTCGTGACCAACGATGAGCTGCGCGCCCTGGAGGCCCAGTCCTCGGAGACGATGGAGATTGTGCAGTTCGTGAAACTGCCCGACGTCGACCCACTGTATTACCAGACCTCGTATTTCAGCGTGGCGGAAGATCCGGGCCGCAAGGCGTATTCGCTCATCCACAAAGGCATGCAGCAGCTGAATCTGGGAGCGATCGCGAAAATCACGCTGCATCAGCGCGAACAGATCGTCATGATTCGCCCCTTCGAGCAGGGCCTCGTGCTGCACACGCTTTACTATCCCGAGGAGATTCGTGCGGTCGCCGAGTACGACGATCAGACCGAAGTCAGCGTGCAGAAGGCCGAGCTCGATCTGGCAGAGCAGTTCATGAAGCAGCTCACGGCCGAGTTTCACCCCGAGAACTTCAGCGACGAATACGAGAGCCGCGTCGAGCAGCTCATCGAAAGCAAGCAGGGACAGGCGTCCGCGCCCGGCAAACAGACGAAGAAGAAGCTGGCGCCGGTTATCGATCTCATGGACGCCCTGCGCAAGAGCATGGAGCAGCAGCCTGCTCCAGATGAGGCACTAACTGCAAAGAAGCCGCCGCAGCCAGCGACAGCGCAGAAGAAGCGCAAGGCGGGATAACGGCCGGGCAGCTGAACAGGCGGTCAGTTTTCGGAAAGCGCTTTATCGATAAGGGCCGCAATCTCTGCGGCCCGACGTCCCCTTACCAGAACAGTCTTGTTGCGTCCGTGTTCGCCGCTCGCGATCTCGATCGATGACCGTGGCACGCCGAGCAGGTTCGCCAGAAACTCGATCAGAGCGGCGTTGGCCCGGCCTTCCACGGGAGGCGCCTGTAAGGCGATCTTGAGCGCGGCTTGCGAGCCGTCTCCGATCACGCCCACGATAGCGGTTCGGCTCGCTCGCGGAGCCACACGGACCAGGAGTCGTGCTCCCTCCGGCGTGTCTCGGACTGCAAAAGCCCTGGTCACGTCAGCCGCGGGCGAGCCCCGAAGAGAGCCGTCCCAATCCGCACGAGGGTCGAACCCTCTTCGATCGCAATCTCAAAGTCGCCGGACATCCCCATCGACAATTCGCGGAAATCGATCCGCGGAAAATCCGTCCTCCAGCATTCCCGTAACGCGCGCAGCTGGCGAAAGCAGGCCCGTGCAGTCTCAGGGTTTTCATCCAGCGGCGCAATGGTCATTAGTCCGCGCATTGAAAGGTGCGTCAGGTTGGGCAATCGCTCCAGCAGGGATCGCGTTTCGTCGCTGTCGGGGTTCAGTCCGCTCTTCGTCGGCTCGGGGCTGAGTTTCATCTCAAGAAGAATCGGCAATGTCCTGCCCAGCTTGCCGGCGGCCTCGTTCAGGCGCTCCGCCAGGCGCAGAGAATCCACCGTGTCGATGCCTTCGAACAGCTCCACGGCCTTTGCCGCCTTGTTCGACTGCAGGTGCCCGATCAGGTGAACCTCCGCGCCGGTCACGCCCAGCTCCCGCAGTTGGTCCCGCTTCGTCTCGAACTCCTGCACACGGTTTTCACCAAACAGGGTTACGCCCGCGGCCGCCGCCTCCGCCAGAGCCGCGGCCGGATGCACCTTGGAGACGGCCATAAGCCGCACCTCGTCCGGAGGGCGCCCCGCTCGGCGGCAGGCCGAGTCGATCCGTTCCTGAATGGCGGCGAGCCTCTGAGCAAAGGAAGTCACCGCTCTATGGTAGGCGAAGGACCTCAGCGCAACTGATAGAACGCTCCCAGAATGATTCCGAAGACCACGTGAGAGACGATAACCGCCACCGGCGTCTGCACCCCATAGTGCAGCGCCAGGACTCCTGGCGGCTCCAGCATGCGTTTGGCGGTGGGACCGTAGTGCTCGCTGGCCATGCGCGGATGCACGCTGGGCAGAAGCTTCATGACCACGGTCAGGACAAAAAGTGCCTGAGCAAGACCGATGAGTGCGCCGATCCACCAGCTGGCAACATGCAGTGATTCGAAGATAGCCGCATAAATCAGCGAGTAAATCAGACCCAGGCAAACGTGGACCAGGAACCCGTACACCTTTGCCTTATCCCGGCTGGGGGTGAGAGCCAGCCCCAGCACGTCCGGGAAGCTCATGCGCGTCAGCCCGGCTTCCTGGGCCCCGGCGCTCAGAGTGGTTAAGGCGATCGTCGCAATAAATCCCCACAACAGCCAGCTGTCCCAGTTCATGCGGCACTCTCCCCGAAACCACCGGCCCGACGGTCCCTGCGGCTGTCGGCACGCCGTCGTTCCTCCTCCTCAAGAGTGAGCGCTGCGCTGATGAGTCCCACATGAGTGAAGGCCTGGGGAGTATTGCCGAGGGCGTCGCCATTCTCGGCATCCACTTCCTCTGACAGCAGGCCTGCGGGACTGGCGAAGCGGAGCTGATCGCGGAAGAGCGCGTGCGCCTGCTCGAGGGTGCCGCCCCCCATGGCCAGGTATTCCACAGCCCAGAATCCGCAGGCGCCAAACGCGCCCTCCTCGGGCTCGCGCCGGTAGCGATACAGCAATCCTTTGCCGGCGCGCAGGCGCTCCATGATGCGCTGTCCCGTCGCCTGCATGCGGCTGGAGTCGGCGCGCTCGAAACCGTGCCATGCAATCCGCAGCAGGCTGGCGTCCACCTTTTCGCCATCCAGGGTTTTGGCGTAGCTGCGAAGCGCCGGATTCCATGCCCGCTGCTCGATCTGGTGGCGGATCCGTTCTCGCTGCAGCAGAAATTCCTGGCGAGGTGTGCCGCGTAACAGGCCCTTGTTCTCCAGCTGCAGCAGGCGGTCGAGAGCGGTCCAGCACATGAGCCGGGAATGGGTGTGATTCTTGGCCGCCGATCGGCTCTCCCATATGCCCCGATCGGGCTGATCCCAGTTCCGGGCCACATATCGGCCGAATCCGATCAACGCCTTTTGCGCTGTCCGATCGAGATGCCCCTGATGCTCGGCGAATTGCGCCGCGGCCTCCACGACCTCGCCATAGGTATCCAGCTGGAACTGATTCCGCGCGCTGTTGCCCAGCCGCACCGGCCGCGAGCCACGATAGCCTTCAAGGTGCTCCAGGACCGTCTCCCGTGGCGCCGTACGCCCGTACAGGTCATACAGCACGCGCAGTTTAGGCTGCGTCAGCCGCGTGCTGTGCAGCAGCCAGGAGACAAAGCTCTCCACTTCGTCCACATATCCCAGCCCCAGCAGAGCGCGGACCGTCAGCGAGGCATCCCGCAGCCAGCAAAAACGGTAATCCCAGTTGAGCGAGTCATGGACGCGCTCCGGCAGAGAAGTGGTGGCCGCGGCGGCAATGGCGCCGGAGGGCGCGAAGGCCAGCAGCTTGAGAGCCAGCAGGCTGCGCTCCACTTCGTTACGATACGGGCCCCGATACTGCGACGTGGTCAGCCAGTCGCGCCACCATTGCACCGAGCGGCCGATCTCCGCGTGCGCCGGCTCGCCGAGAACCGGCAGCACTGCCGGAGCTTCCTCTGTAAAGGTCAGCGAGAATTGCAGAACCTCTCCCGCTCGCAGGCGAAACTGCGCCGTTGCACCCTCGGATTCGGCTCGCAGAGACGCATTGGAGCGTAACCAGGCCACGCCGCGGCCCAGCGAAATCCGCATCCCCAGCGCGCCTTTCATCTCCACAGTCGCCGCGCGCCGCGCGTAGTTCGGACGCGGTCGAAATTCCATCTGGAACGCCATCTCACCTTCCGTGCATTGCAGCTCGCGCAGAAGATGACGTTCCGGCAACAGCGTGCTTCGCTTGTACTCTTCTCCACAAACGGGCATCAGATCGGTCAGAGTGGCCCTGCCGTCGGGCGAGATGAAGAGCGTCTGCAGCACATTCGAGCCCGGAATATAGTGCTGCTCCGACCGGAACTCTCCCTGCGGCGTAATCGACCAGTGTCCGCCGCGGAACCGATCGACGATCGCCGCGAAGATCGAACCGCTGTCCAGACGCGGCCAGCAGAGCCAGTCCACTGATCCGCTCCGGGATACGAGCGCCACCGACCGGCAATCTCCAATGGCCGCATAGTCCTGGATGGCTGGAATGCTGTCTGCGAAGGACACATCTAGCTAGATGAGAAGCAGCCCTCTCATGGCTGTTTCAATTTGGTACTGCTGCGGTATTGCCTCCGGGCAACCTGCTGGGACAGGTCGGCATCCGCCTTTTGCCCCGGCCGTTGCCAGATCAGGTCAGGCCTCCCAATGCGATTTTCCACACCGGCGGCCACCTGTTCATTCTTTCAACTCATTGCAATGGAAGCTCCTGATACTAAATGGAAGCGAGAGCAGAGAATCTGCAGGGCCCTTGTTGTGTAGGGTAGAGGAGAGGAGGTATCGTTGACGTCTACGCAGGCCACACCCGTTGTTCGTTACAGTTTCGAGGAATTTCGCCAGGCGGTGCTGGCCATCGCACCCCGCGTGGCTGTCTTCGACTGCGATGGAACCCTCTGGAACGGAGACGCCGGTCTCGGCTTCCTGAATTGGTCGATCGAAGCCGGGCTCCTCTCCCGCAATGCCAGCGACTGGATCGATGCCCGCCACCGCCTTTACCGCCAGGACCAGGTATCGGAGGCGGACATCTGCGGCGAGATGGTCCAGGTCTATGCCAGTCTGCGCGACGATGAGTTGCGTCGGGCCGCGGCCCGCTACTTCGCCCAGCAGGTTGAATCCCAGATCTTTCCCGAGATGCGGGCACTGGTCACCGATCTCCGCGCTGCCGGAACCGACATCTGGGCCGTCAGTTCCACCAACAACTGGGTCATCGAAGAAGGCGTCCGTCGCTTCGACATTCCGCCGAATCGCGTGCTGGCGGCTGCCGTCCATGTCCACGACGGCCTCATCACCAGCGATCTGATCGACGTTCCCACCGATGAAGGCAAGGCGGAAGCCCTGCGCCGCACCGGCCTGCCCCACCCGGACGCGGTCTTCGGCAACTCCATCCACGATGCCGCCATGCTGGAGATCGCGCAGCATGCCTTCCCGGTTAATCCCACACCGGGCCTGGCCGAAATCGCCGCCCACCACGGATGGCCTGTCTATTATCCGGCCGCCGTTCTTACCGATCACACCAAATAGCCGTGAAGATCGCATCGCTGCAGCCGAGTATCAGCATCATCCTCGACCGTCTTGGCCGCCTCGACGCTTTGGTCGCCTGCACCCGCTACTGCATCGCAGCCGTCCCTGCTCTGCGTGAGCAGCCCATCGCCGTCGTGCATGATTCATGGTCGACCCAAGCCGAGGAGCTGCTGGCCTCCAGGCCGGACCTCGTCATTGCCTCGGTGCCCTACCGGCAGGAATCGCTCGCAGAGATTCTGAAGGCCGGCTGCCCCATCCTGGCGTTGGCGCCCCACAGCCTCGCCGACATTGAGAACGACATCCGCCTCATCGCTTCGCTCACCAACGTCATTCCGGAAGGCGAGTCCCTCATCGCCGGCATGCGATCCTCCATACAAAATGTCAGGGAACTCTGCACAGGGCGATCGGAGAAGCCACTCGTCTACTGCGAAGAATGGGGCAAACCGCTCATTCACTCGCAGCTCTGGGTCAGGGAACTGGTCGAGGTCGCAGGCGGCGTCTTTCTGGGACAGCCAGGGGCCGTCACCTCGCCGGAAGCTGTTGCTGAGGCAAACCCAGACGTCGTCATCGCCGCCTGGTGCGGAGCCGGCGACCGCGTGCCGCTGGAAAAACTCACCGCCCGCCCCGGATGGGCGCAGACGCAAGCCGTCCGCAACCATCGTGTTTTCTGCATTGCCGATGAGCTTCTCAACACGCCGGCCCCTACTCTGGTGGAAGGGCTGCAGGCGATCGCCGCTGCGCTTTATCCCGAGGTTTTCGGTACTACCGAGGCCGGCTTGCGCCGGATTCAGCACCGATCCGCGCCGGCCTGCGTCTAAACTGTACGGGAATATGGGAGATACGCCCCAGAACGGCAGGGAAAACAAAACACTCCGCTTCGTCGCGGCGGCGCTCATCCTGCGCGGCGACGAGGTTCTCATTTGCCAGCGCAAGGCCGGCGCGCCCATGGGCCTCAAATGGGAGTTTCCCGGCGGAAAGATCGAAGCGGGCGAATCTGCGGAGCAGGCCCTGCGCCGCGAGCTCGACGAGGAGCTCGGCATCCAGGCTTCCATCGGCACCCGCATCGCTCACCTGCGCCACACCTATCGCAGCGGCGGCGCCGTCGATCTTCAGTTCTTCGCCGTGCACACCTTTGAGGGGGAACTGGTTAACCACATCTTCGAAGACATGCGCTGGTCGCCTCTCCGCGAACTACCCGGATACGACTTCCTCGCCGCCGACCGCGATCTCGTTCGCGATCTGGCCGCGGGCAAGCTCCTCTAGTGGTGTCCCGGCCACCACTGCTGCACCATCAGAATCACTGACAGGATGCTGACCACGATCGCGGTCAGCCAGGCGAACCCGTTAAACCAGTGTGAGTTCACGTGCTCGCCCATCAGATCCTTGCGGTTAATCAGCAGCAGCATCAGCACGATCACCACCGGCAGCAGAATCCCGTTAAACGCCTGCGACTCCACGTACCACTGCATCAGGCGCGCATTTGGCAACGCCATCACCGCCACGCCGCCACCCACGATCAGCAGCGTGTACAG
>JBAUZR010000189.1:0-3040 GCA_049585375.1 Acidobacteriaceae bacterium | reverse complement strand
GTATGGGTTCTACTCAAATGTGAATCCAAACCGCGATCATCCCCGGTGGAGCCAGAAGACGGAGCGCGTCATTGGGGCACCCATCTGGAAGCAACGGCAGGCTACGCTGATGTTTAACGGATATGGGGATCAGGTGGCGCACCTGTACGCCGGCATGAATCTGATGAAGGATTACTAAAAGCAGCTGGTAGCCCGTAGCCGGTAGCCGGCGGCCGGTACCGACGAGGCGCCGAGCGGAGTTGTCTGATGATGGAAATCAGGGATGAGTAAGCGCTGGATCGTCGCGCTGAAGGTGGTGGCGCATGCGGCGTGTCTGGCGCCCGTGGCCTGGCTCCTGTGGCATCTGTATCTCTCCTTAACGAGCCAGCCGGATGCCCTGGGACCGGATCCGACGCACACGGTTACGTTCTTCACAGGGCATGGGACGCTGCGGTTGCTGGTGATTACGCTGGCCGTTACGCCGGTGCGGCGGCTGATCCCCAAACTCGGCTGGCTGGTGCGGTTTCGCCGCCTGCTGGGCCTCTACGCGTTCTTTTACGCATGCCTGCATTTGATGACGTATGTGTGGCTGTATGCGGGATTCAGCTGGGCGGCGATGGTGGACGACATCAGCCAGCGGCGATTCATCACGGCCGGTCTGGCGGCGTGGCTGATGCTTTTGCCGCTGGCCCTGACGTCAACCTCCTGGTCGATCCGCAAGCTGGGGGGAAAGAACTGGAACCGCCTGCACTGGCTGACGTATGCAGCGGCGATTGCCGGAGTGATTCACTACTGGTGGGGGGTGAAAACGGGCGTGAAGACGCCGCTGGGAATTACCGTGGTGCTGGCCCTGCTGCTGCTGGCGCGGCCCCTGCTGAAATACAGGACACAGAGCGCAGGACTCCGGGCACAAAGAGCCGCCAAGGTGTGATTTCACGAGCAAAGAACGGGCTCAGCCGTTCCCCAGCGGCTTCGACATTCGAATGAAGTGACAGGGCTGGGTGATCCGTGGGACCATCGCTTCCCGGATGGGTGCCGTGCCAACCACCGCGTAGCCGATCTTCTCGTAAAAGGGGGGAAGCTCCGTGCGGAGATTCACCACTGTCAGATCCATGTGATGAGCGCCCATTTCGCGGCCGAACTCTTCTGCGGCAGTGACGAGGCGCCGTCCGAGTCCGGTTTTCTGACGGGCGGGATCGACGGAGAGGAGGCCGAGATAGCAGCGGTCGCCGCGCAGCTCGACGTACACGCAGCCTGCGAGTGCGCTGTTCTCTTCGGCGAGAAGGAAGCGGCCGGCGGCAAAGTACTCGTGGGTTTCTTCTGGAATGAGGCGGTCACGGACGATAAAGAAGCTCTCCACCTTAAAAGCCTGGTTGACGAGCGCGGTGATCGCGGGCAGGTCCGATTCGAGGGCGAAGCGAAAATCCATAGAGAGAGGGTGCGGGGTACAGGGTGTGAGTGCGACAGAGACGCGGGTTGCCGGTCGTACCGTCTGATAAATGGATTTTAGCCGACGTCGACGCGCCAGAGGTCGAGACCCGCAATGCGCATCACGCGTGCCTTACCCTGGAAAATGTGCTGGAACTCGACGGTCTCAGGGAGCCATTGCTCTTCGCCCACGCGGAAGAGCCGGTCGCCGAGGGGCGTGAGCGGCGCGCCATCGATCATAAGCTGCCCCTTCAGGACGTAGATCAGCGATTCACCGGCCCAGGGGCTCTCGCTCTGATAGCGGCCGGTGAAGGCGGCGTAGTGTGCGGGAGTGATAAAGCTGTGTGGCCCGTCGTAGCCGGGAGCGGCGTACCAGTCCGGGCCGTAGGCGACTTCGACAACGGGCTGCAGCGATTCGGAGGCGCTGGTCTTCTTCTGGGCAGGCGCGGATTTTCGGCTGAAAGTGAATGCGTGATCAGCAAAGGTGCCGGGGATCGTGGAGATGAACTCATCGCCTTCCGAGTGCTGCAGGGTAATGGAGGCGGGTCCGTCGATCAGCAGGAGCCGCTTCTCACGGGCCGCAAAGGTCAACGTGCGTCCGTCCGAAGCGGTGAAGGTGCCGGCGTAATCGGCGGCGTTGCTCACGTCACGAGGGTCGGCGATGGAGGGAGCGGCGGGCAGAGCTTTGGATTCGTGCTCGGCGCGCAGCAGGCGCGCGGAGTATTCCGTGACCGCTATGGGGCGATAACCCTGCATGGCATTGATGGAGGCGAACGCGGCGACGCCGCCATCGAGATCGACGTGAATGGAAGAGGCGAAGGCGACCATGCCGCCGGTGTGGCGCAGGATCTTGTGACCGTCGAGTGTGTCGACGGCGATGCCATAGCCGTAGCTGGCGGTGGGGCTGAACTCGTCGGCCTTGATGTACGGCGTGGACATGCGGGCGAAGCTGTCTTCGGAAACGATGCGGCGATTCGGGCCCTGTCCGGAATTGAGCAGCATGCGCAGGTAGCGAGCCATGTCGGCGGGCGTTGAGGCGATACAGCCGGCGGTGTCGTCCATGATGAGGTTTGCGGCTGGCGCGAGGCGTCCCTGGCGCGGGTAGACCTGATCGTCCCAGAAGGGCTCATAGCCGACGGCTGCCCGGGCGCGGTCGGCCGTGGTGATGACGGGCCGGGTGCCAGACATGCCCAGGGGCGTGAGGATGCGTTCCTGGGCGAGAACGCGCCAGGGGCGGCCATCAAGCTTTGCGGCGAGCAGCCCGAGAATCGCGAAACCAGGATTGCAGTAGTGAAAGTGCTGACCGGGAGTGAATCCCTGCACCAGTCGTCCGGCGGGGTCCGCGATAAAGATACCGATGTTGTCGGGCAGACCCGAGGTATGGGTGAGCAGATGGTGGATGGTCACGGTGCCGTATTCAGTGACGATCGGCAAATCGGGCAGATAATCGAGGACCGGCGCCTGCAGATCAAGCTTCCCCTCTTCGTGAAGCTGCAGGATGACGAGCGCAACGAAAGATTTAGTGATGGAGCCGATCTGAAAGAGGTGATCCGACGCGACGGGAAGGCGTTGATCGAGGTTGGCGAAGCCGTAACAGGCGACGCGGCGGGTCTCCCTGGCGTCGGTGAGGCCC
>JBAUZR010000188.1:0-1949 GCA_049585375.1 Acidobacteriaceae bacterium | reverse complement strand
GTCTCAAGGAGGCCCATGCTATGCAGCCGCTTGATGGCGTCTCTGATGGTGTTCCGCGAGGCGTTGTATTCGTCTCGAAGCTCAATTTCGGTCGGCAGCTGCTCGCCAGGCCCGAGGGATCCCGATTCAATCTTCTTGCGCAGATCTTCAGCGATCTGCTGATACATCGGCTGAGGCACCGTGTTCTCCCCAACGTGGCCATGTGCCCTGATGAGGGAGAGACTACACGGATTTACAGGGGATCTCCGTAGAGGTGATGGTTGAGCACTCGGGAGCGGGTGGACTCTGGGCTTGACGCCGTGTAGTAGTTCATGACGGCTACAACACGAAGATCTGAGCCGGCCTTCAAGGGGCGCGCGTAGTGCGCGCGACGTCGGCCATCAAAGAAGATCATGTGCCCCGCGTGCGGCCAGATGGTGGTGCAGGCCCGATCGACCGCGGCCACATCGGAAGCGGCGGAGTCATGGGCGATGGCTAGCTCGCCGCCGCCCGTGGGATGGTCGGTGAGGAAGAGAAGACCGCTTAGCGGGTTGGAGTCGACGTGGGACTCAAAGCGCATGGACTGTCCGCGCTGGATATTGAGGACGACGCTGTAGCGGTGGTCCTGCGCTGTCACAACGGCTTCCCCGCAGGCGTCCTCTGCCATGTTGCGGAATGTTCCCGCATACAGGGCATGTAGCCACGGCAGTCGGTCGCGTACCTGGTCGGCGTGCACACGCCCACGACGGATGGACCGCACGTCGGGTGCTTCCCGCGACAGGAGAGGCGTGCGCGGGAAATCTCGGCAATCGGCCTCACGGGCCACGGCGGCGATATCTTGCTGCCAGTGGAGTGGAAGGAGATAATTGACATCGTAAGTGACCCAGCGGAATCGCATCGACCCCTGCCTCCGAGTCGGTAAGAGTGATGCCTGGGCAGGCGTGGATGGTGCCCGCATAAGCTGCGCTGGTCTGGTCGCAGTCGCGGCCCATGCGATGCACCATCGGTCGCTAACACACTAGAACTGGGGGTCGTAGTGCTCGTAACGGTACTGCGCCGAGGGGCGCGCGTGAAACTTGGCCACGAAACCTCCAAACTAACGCCCTCGGGGGACCGGCGTAGTTGTGCCCTCCCTGCCAGGATCCTGAGTTGGGATGTGGTCGGGGTAGGGTCCGCCGTTCCCTTGCTATGTCACGATTATGCGGCAGTCGAGCCGTAATGTCAGCCCTCTAGTCCAACCAGAAGCTACCGAAAACATGCGATTTGGTGAAATAAAGGACTGGAGTGACATCAGTTGCGCCTAGGTACATGCCAATTGCACGTGCCAAGTGCGTGATACAACGGCATGCATCAGAATGCCCAGTGGCGACCCGCCGCTGCGCCGTGGATCAGGAGTCGCGGGCTGGGCTGACTGGCTCCTCCGGGAACTTGCCGGAGTTGATGACGAACTGGTGCCGGTCGCCCGGGAAGACGGTGTAGTTCGCCCGGAACGGATAGGGGCCGCGTCCCGGCTGGTCCTCATACGCAGTCCGGATCAGCGCGACGACGTGCACGCTGTCATCGGCCGCCAACCGGAAGAACTTGGCCTCATCCTGGGTCGGCCGGCGGAACAAGATCCGGACCCGGTAACCGCAGCGCACTAGGCCCGTCGACTCGGCAATGTACGCGAGCTCACCGTTGGCAAGGTCCATGGCCCGCAGGAGGTCCTTGGCGCCACGCTCCACGAGCTCTAGCGGGTAGAACGTCGTCTGCATGGACCATGGGGTCTGATCGACCCAGAACTCCTGGTACCGCTGCACGACGGGTTCGCCGGGGTCGACAAGCAGGCGTTCGGCCACATAGTCGGGTGCAGGCCGTTGCTCTACTGACGGGGGAGACTTGTGTGGCTGCGCCATCAGGTGCGGCAACTCTCGTTCGGAGCCGAGAGCCTCCGCCTTCCGCCACTCCAGGAAGTCGAGGTACTCCTGGTA
>JBAUZR010000187.1:0-6334 GCA_049585375.1 Acidobacteriaceae bacterium | reverse complement strand
CGCCTGGACCGTCTGGGAACCGTCCTGGTGGGGAAACCGGTGAAAGTGTGCTGAGGATATTCATGTCTTCCGGAGAGTCGTCCGCGTGCCGAGAGTTTGTGACCGCTCCTGCCGATCGCTCTGGCGGGGTCGTTGCCCGTCTCTGCACGCTCATTCCTGATCCTGCCCGGCCCGTGTCCAACTCCCTGGCCGGTTATTCAAATTCGTGAAACTCAAACTGCGCCCGCACTGCGGGCCCTCTTGCAAACCTGTCTGCCGCTTAGTTCACAAACCGGCTCATCCGGACGTTCATGACCATACCGAGGGCCAGGAAGGTGAACAGGACCGAAGATCCCCCATAACTCATCAGCGGCAAGGGAATCCCGGTTACGGGCATCAGCCCCAGAACCATTCCGACGTTAACGGCGATCTGAAAAATCAGGACGGCCGCCACGCCCATCACCAGAAAAGAGCCTGGCAGGTCCGCGGCTGTCTGAGCGTTTTGAATCAAACGCATCAGTATTAAGAAGTATAGCAGCAGCACGAGAATCGCGCCCACGAACCCATGCTCCTCGCTGAAAGCCGCGAAGATGAAATCCGTATAAGGAATGGGCAGGAAGTCCCCCTGCGTCTGCGTTCCCTGGTTGGCGCCCCGCCCAAATACCCCGCCATCCCCTACCGCAATCTTCGACTGCAGGATCTGGTACCCCGTCCCCCGCGGGTCCGCGTCCGGATTCATGAAGCTCGTCAGCCGCGCCTTCTGGTACGGCTTCAGAATCTTCCCGCTCTTCCACACCACCCCAACCGACAGCAGCACCACCAGCACCAGAACCCCGCCCCGCTTCCAGTCAATGCCGCCCAGAAACAGCCCCAGCAGCAGCACCGGCGTGTACGTCAGCGCCGTCCCCAGGTCCGGCTGCTTCAGCACCAGCAGCATGGGCACCGCCACCAGCCCGATGATCTTGAAGATGTCCCGCCAGGTCAGTTCCCTGCCCGACAGCGTCGTGAAGTAGCGCGCCACCAGCACAATCAGCACCAGCTTCACCCACTCCGATGGCTGAAAGTGTGCGCCTCCCGGCAGCTTGATCCAGCGCTTGCCGCCGTTCACCCGCGTACCGACCGCCAGCACCGCCACCAGCGCCACCAGGCAGAAGCCGTAGAGCCAGTAAATGACGCTCAGCAGCTTGTGATAGTCGATCACCGACATCACAAACATCGCCCCCAGTCCGCCCAGGATCCAGAGGATCTGCATGCGCTGGAAGCCGTGAAATTTAGTGTGGAGTGTTGCCGAGTAGATCTCGAAAACGCTGATGACCGACAGCGTCAGCACAAAGGCCAGCAGCGTCCAGTCAAAATCGCGGAGGGAGAGAAAACGGCGCATACACCTGCGGCCGGGTCAGTCGCGGCCTGTTCAAAATACTCGCCTGAGAGCTTGCCCCGATTATCGCATCAACCCTGCATCTGGCGCGGCCCCAGCGCGTGCACCTTTTGTGCAATCGGCTCTGCGTCCTCCGGACCGTGACTCCCCAAATCAGAGCCCTGCTCCGGCTGGGCTGCTCGGCGCCCGCTGATAGAATCGTGACAATACCCGTGGCGCGCCCGACTTTGTTCACCGCGCCACCCCGGCTCGCCGGGCGGTTAGCTCAGCTGGTTAGAGCGCCTGCCTTACAAGCAGGAGGTCGCAGGTTCGAGCCCTGCACTGCCCACCAATCCCTCTCCAGTTCCCCGCGAATTCCCCCATCCTAAGGTTCATCCAGCAGCCATAATCTCTTGGGACACGATCCGCCCAAACCCAGGCACCCTCCTTCGCCTGAGCTTCTAAATCTCGCCGCGACGAGGTCGCTCTTTTGTCTCTCCGTACCTATCTTTCGGCCAACCCGGGCGACCAAAACGCCCCCCCGGCCCCTCTTGTCCTCTTGAGGAACCTTCCCCTGATGGCGGAAATCTGGATTCTGATTCTCTCCTGGATGCAGAGGTGGGAACACAAGCTTCGCAAACGCCTGCGCCGCGCCCGGCAGCCAATCGGGAAGCCCGGCGCGGAATTCTAATGCCATGCGTGTGGACTGCCCACGATGTCCACCCGTCCCGCTTTCGCTTTTATGATCTTCCGTTTCGCGTCTTCGGACTGCGGCCATGCGCTGCTGGATTGGCAATGTCCGCTTCAGCCTCTAAGCGGCTGCACGCAGGAGCGGTATCCGGCGTAGCCGCCCAACTTCGGTGGTTTTTGCGGGGAGGCTCCGGAGAAATAGAAGCGTAATGAGAAAAATCGGGCGTCGCCGCCACGCTCACTAGACCCACTTCTCCTCTGCACAATCCCTCAGTTCACCCCGAGCCCGTCATGAAGATGGTGGTTCGGATAAGCCGGTATCGGCGGATAAACCACCGGGTGCTCCTTCAGTTGCTGCATCACGATGGAGACCGCACGTTCCAGCTGCATGTCATGCCCCGCTGCGACGTCTTTAGGCAACTCCTGCACTTCGACGTCGGGCGGGATGCCGTGTCCTTCTACCTCCCAGTCGTTGTGGAGTCCGAAGATCGCATAGCGCGGCGCAGTCACGCTGCCGCCGTCGATCAGGGAGGGATATCCGCCGATACCCACCAGTCCACCCCAGGTGCGTGTGCCGACCAGCGTCCCCAGACCGGCCTTGCGGAAGTACCACGGCATCGCATCGCCGCCCGAGCCCGCCGACTGGTTGATGATCATGGCCTTGGGTCCGAAGATAGCGCCTTCGGGATCATAGACCGGCTTGCCGTCGCGTTCGATAGCGCCGGAAAGCATCTTGCGGCTGAGGACATCGACAATGTAATCGGCAATGAAACCGCCCTCGTTGTACCGCTCGTCGAGCACCAGGCCCTGCTTGTTTACCTGCGCGTAGAAGTAGCGGTTGAAATTGTCGTAGCCGGCGCCGCCCGTGTTCGGCATGTAGACGTAGGCGATCTTCCCGTCCGAGAGTTTGTCCACCACCTGGATGTTGTGGTTGATCCAGGCAAGATTGCGCAGCCCGGCCTCATCGGGAGTGGGCACGACGGTGACGTTGCGAGCGTCGGAGCCGTCCGGTTTTGTGCCGACGCTGATCACCGTCTGCTGGCCGGCCGTGCCGTCGAAGAAGCTGTAAAGATTGTCGTTTGCGTGCAGCTCGCGCCCGTTGACGGCGAGCAGATAATCGCCGACGTGGACGTCAACCCCCGGCAGAGTCAGCGGCGCCTTCAGGCCCGGCGTCCAGTTCTGGCCATTGTAGATTTTTGAGAATTTGTAACGGTCGCTGTCGACTGCATAGTCAGCGCCCAGCAGCCCGACCTTCGGCTCGTCCGACGGCGTGTGCGGGCCCCGGATAAACATGTGCCCAACCTCAATTTCGCCCAGCATCTCGTTGCACAGGTAGGTGAACCCCTCGCGCGAGGCAAGTCCGGCGACATATGGCTGATACTTCGCCTCGATTTTGGCGAGGTCGAGCCCATGCAGATGCGGGTCATAGAAGAAGTCGCGCTCGATGCGCCAGGTTTCCCGGTACATCTGCGCATACTCGGCGCGAGGATCGATGGTGGCAAACATGCCGTGGTTGTTCACCGGCTTGCCCTGTGATCCGCCCGGCTTCAGCTCGCCGGCATCGATGGTGAACCACGCGTCCCCCTGAGCGTAAAAGAGCTTCTCCCCGTTGAACGAAACGCCAAAGCCGGTGAGGTGGTTGAGGACTTCTTCGGTCTTGCGGTCTTTAGTGGTGAACCGCCACACCGCGGCCACGGGCGGCCCTTCCATCTCCGACGGACGCCCTACGGCCGGACCCTCCGCGAGATAGAGCACGCCGGTCTTGCCCACTTCAAGATCCACATAGTTGCGCTGCGGAATGGGCAGCGCCAGGATGCGGTTGCCGATTCCATCAAGATCGACGACGGTCGCTGCCGGCTTCTTTTCGGTGTCCTTCTTCGCTTCGTCTTTCTTGTCGGTGGACTTCGCGCCTTGATCCGGCTTCTCGTCGCCGGCAGGTTTCTCGTCACCGGTGGCTTTCTCCTCGCTGGCGGCTTTCTCGTCGCCGGCCTCAGGCGGCACCGGCGAAGGCGTTTTCTTTGCGAGGACAACCACGTAGACGCCGCTGGTGGTCCAGCGATCGAGCGACGAAAGATCGATGCCCGCGTCCGAGGGCCCACCCGTCGTGGAGGCGGTGAAGTAAAGATACTTGCCGTCGGGATCGAAGACGGGATTGGCGGCGTTGCTCATGCCGTCGGTGATCTGCGTGGACTGATGCGTCTCCAGCGAGTAGAGAAAGATCGCGTTGTACTGGTTGGGCAGGTCGCGGCTGTAAGCGACCCATTTTGAGTCCGGCGACCAGGAAAGCTGCAACTGCGTCCCCAGGCTGCCGCGAAGAGCCGTATCGATGAGCACAGGCTTGCCGGTCGCCACATCGACATACCAGATATGCAGATGCTTATCCGCGTAAGCAATCGATTTCGAGTCCGGGGACCAGTGCGGGCTGTAGAAGAACGACGGGTGCGGCCCCAGATCGATGACCTTCGCCGCCTTCAGCCCATCCTGATCGCGAATGTAGAGCTGATACTCGCCGGAGGCGTCGCTGAAGTACGCGACGGATTTTCCGTCCGGTGACCAGGCGGGATCGCGCTCTTCCACGCCAGGAGTTTTGGTCAGGTTGCGGGTATCGCCCTTGTCGGTGGGCAGAGTGAAGATGTCGCCGTGCGCCTCCGCGACCAGCCGAACACCGGTCGGCGAGATGTTCATGTTCTGGGTCTCGTCGGGACGAATGTTGGCCAGATGCGGCTCCAGCTCCGGCAGGTCCCCGTCAATGGCGACATCCACTGCATGCTGCTTGTGCGTCGCCAGGTCGTAAAGATGCAGCGAGCCAAACTGCTCATACACGAGCGCACCAGGGCCGGCAGCCACGGTCTTCAGGTCATAGCCCGTGTTGTCGAGAACCGGGGTGACCTGCTTCGTCTCCGTGTTGTAGCTGAAGAGCGAGACAGGCCCATTGCGATCGGAGAGAAAATAAACCGTCTTCCCCTCCCAGACCGGGCTGGAATCGTTGGAGTTGTCGCGGGGGACTTTAACCAGGTCCAGCGTCTTCAGGTTCACCAGCCAGACCGGAGTGGTTTGCCCGCCGCGATAATGCTTCCACGCATCCTCCCACTGGAGAACCGGAACATAGGCGATGGTGTCGCCGTCCGCAGAGATGGACCCGTCCACGGCGTTGGGCAACGGAAGCGCGGTCGGCGTACCGGTGCCGTCTGCCGCAGCCTTATAGAGCTGCAGAAAATCCGAGTAGCTGTAGCGCATCGAGTCGAAAAGCACGTCTTTGCCATCGGGAGTCCAGCCCACCGCCATGTTGCCCGAAGAAAAGTGGCCGGAATTGTCCCAGGTCAGTCGGCGCGGGACTCCGCCGGTGGCCTGCATGACGTAGACATTGACCTCGCCATTACGATGGGCGGAATAGGCGATCTGCGAGCCGTCAGGCGAGTAAAACGGACCGGCGACGATATCGTTCTGCGACGTCAGGCGCTGCGCCTCGCCGCCCGCGCGCGGAACCGTCCAGATGTCGTCGGCATATACAAACGCAATCCTGTCGCGGGAAAGCGAAGGGTTGCGCAGCAGAAGCGGTTCCGCGGCTCGCGCGTTAGCGCACAAGGCACATCCGGCAACCATGCCGCCACACAGAATCCCAACCAGAGAACGGACAAATCCTTTTCGGGCACGAACCATCGGAGAACACCTCAACTGGAGCGGAGACAGGCGATCGGCGGCGCGAGACGGAGAACGCCGCAGGAGATTCTCGAATCATGAACCATAGGAAAAGAGCGAAAATAACCTTATCACGAGGAAAGCGCCCCCTGATGCCGGCCACCCGAAGCCGTTCGGCTCAGGCGCCGGTGAGAAGCAGCCAATTCCCGCCGATCGCATCCACCCTTGTCGTGGGTCCGCTCCTGTCCACATCACCATCGATGCGTACTCGAACATTTTTCTGCGCCGCACTTCTCCTGCTGTCGACCAGCCTCGCCGCCCTCGCTCAAAGCGATACCAACAGCACCGCGCCCCCGAACCCGCCCGCCGCCCAGCCCGGCGGCATCGTCTTCTCCCCCGCGCCCGGCGACTACAACCACCCCGTCACGGTCGCCATCCAGTGCCCGCCCGGGCTCAGCTGCTTCTACACCACCGACGGCTCGCCGCCCGACATTGCCTCCACCGAATACACGCGACCCATCCTGGTCTCCGCGACTGAAACCCTGAGCGTCATCGCCGCTCGCATCGGCCAGGCCTATCAGGACACCACCGCCTCCTCCAGCGGATGGAAATGCCTCAATCCCCGCGGCGGCGTCTCAAACGGCATCACCTGTGAAGCCGGCGCCGGCG
>JBAUZR010000186.1:0-2920 GCA_049585375.1 Acidobacteriaceae bacterium | reverse complement strand
GTGGGAGGGGATGCCCGATCTGACGACGACCGAGCGGGTAGCGCTGTTTCCGGCAATTGCGCTGATGTTCGTCCTCGGCTTTTATCCGCAGCTGATCACCGGCATGGTCCACGGAACGGTGATGCAGTGGATTGCGGGAGGCCTTTGATGCTGGCGTGGACGATCTATCTTTCGTTTCTGGGCGCGCTGGCCTGCCGTTTGAGCCCGACGAAGGCCCTGGCACGGATACTGGCTCTGGCAACAGCGCTGGCCGGCTTTGCCTTGTCGCTGGTGACGCTGGCGCACTGGCAGCCTGGCGAGCTGCTGACGGTGACACGGGTGGCCTGGATCCCGCAGCTGGGCCTCAGCTATCACCTGGCGGCGGACGGCATCAGCCTGACGCTGCTGCTGCTGACCGGGATCGCAGCGACGGCGGGAATTCTCTTCTCGTGGAATATCGAGCATCGCACCCAGGAGTTCTTTACGTTCTACCTGGTGCTGATTGGAGGGGTCTACGGCGTCTTCCTCAGCTTCGATCTGTTCCTGCTGTTTGTCTTCTACGAGATTGCGATTATCCCGAAGTATTTCCTGATCGCGATCTGGGGATCGAAATCCCACACCGATCACGGTGGAAACCCGGGGGCGCAGCGCGAGTATGCTGCGATGAAGCTGGCTCTGTATTCCTTTGCGGGCAGCGCGCTGGTTCTGGCGGGCATGGCCGCGGTTTGGGCTCTGGCGCCCAATCACAATCTGAGCTTTGAAGCGCTCGCGCAGACTTCATTCCCGGCTCACTTCCAGATGTGGGTCTTCCCGCTGGTCTTCGTGGGATTCGCGGTGCTGGCGGGCATGTGGCCGTTCCATACGTGGGCGCCAACCGGACACGCCGCCGCTCCCACCGCCGCATCGATGCTGCTGGCCGGCGTGGTGATGAAGCTGGGGGCGTACGGCTGCCTGCGTGTGGCCATGATGCTGCTGCCGGGCGGCCTGGCGCCATGGGGCTTCCACGTACTCGGCTTCGGATCGTGGCGTGCGGTCTTCGCGCTGCTGGCGGTCATCGGCATTGTGTACGGCGCGAGCGTGGCTCTGGTGCAGCGCGACTTTAAGTACGTCATTGGCTACTCCAGCGTGTCGCACATGGGCTTCGTGCTGCTGGGCCTGATGACCCTGTCCCTGATCGGCCTGGACGGAGCGGTGCTGCAGATGTTCTCGCACGGCGTGATCGCGGGGCTGCTGTTCGCCGTTGCCGGACGGATGGTCTACGACCGAACCCATACGCGCGATCTGGGCGAGCTGGCGCCCATGCGCCTGGCGCAGGTGATTCCCTTTGCCGCAGTCACCTTCGTCCTCGCCGGCATGGCGTCGATTGGGTTGCCGGGATTCAGCGGCTTCATCGCCGAGTTCCAGGTACTGGTGGGCGCATGGCATTCTCTGCCGAGGGTTGTGCCTGTGGCCGGCGTGGGGATTCTGGTGGGGATCGCGTTCACCTGGCGCGCTTTGACCAAAGTTTTCTACGGAGACGCGGCCCCGGACACGCCTCTGCCGGTGCTGCCGCCAATCACGTTGCCGGAAAAATTGGGATCGCTCCTGCTGCTGGCGACGACGCTGTTCGTGGGGCTGTATCCACGGATTCTGATGGATCTGATCCAGCCGGCGCTGCAGTCGCCGTTGTTTGAGGGGCTGCGTCAGGGAGGGCTGCGATGATCCCGTTCAGCTACGCCTCCCTGCTGTCGCTGACGCTGCCGGAGATCACGGTGGCGGTGGCCGGATTCGTCCTGCTGACGCTGGATCTGACGATGTTGCGGCGGGCGGCCGTGCAGGTTCGATTCGGCGCGGGTGCCCTGATTGCATGCGCGGGGTGCCTGGGGGCAATCCTGCTGCTTCACAGCGCGCCGGTGGGAACGCTGCCGGACAGCATGTTCGTGACCACGCCGCTCACCCACGTGGTGCAGATTGTTCTGCTCGCGCTGACCATTCTGACGGTGCTGTTCTCCACCTCGTCGCGGATCACCAGCCATGTGGGCGAATACCTGGCGCTGATTCTCTTCGCCACAGTGGCAATGATGTTTCTGGTCGCGACCCAGAATCTGCTGCTGATCTTTGTGGCTCTGGAGTTCCTGTCACTGTCTCTGTACGTGCTGACAGGGTTCGACAAACAGAGCCGGCGCTCCGCAGAGGCGGCGCTGAAGTACTTTCTCTTTGGCGGCATGTCGGCGGGATTTCTGCTCTTCGGTATGAGCCTGTTGTACGGGCTTTCGGGCTCGATCGAGCTGCCTCGAATCGCTGCGGCCTTTAGCGGACCGGCGCTCGATCCGCTTCTGCTCATCGCCATCGTGATGGTGGCGATTGGCTTTGGCTTTAAAGTCGCTGCTGCGCCGTTCCATTTGTGGGCGCCCGATGCTTATCAGGGCGCGCCGACGGTGAGCGCCGGCTTTATCGCGTCCAGCTCGAAGGTGGCGAGCTTCTTCATCTTCGCGCAAGTGGTTACGGTGGGACTGGCCACGGCTGCTGGAGCGAGCCACGAGGCGACTCATGGCTCCGCGCCTGGCTGGGTTGCGGTATTGGCGATCATCGCCGCTGTTTCGATGATTCTCGGCAATCTGGCCGCGATCGCGCAGACCAGCGTGCGCCGGTTGCTGGCCTACTCGGCCATTGGCCATGCGGGATACATGTTGCTGGGGATGGTCGCACACACGCCTCAGGGATTGAGCGCGCTGCTCTATTACGTCATCACTTACGCCCTGGCGGCGCTGGGCGCTTTTGGCGTGCTGGGCGCGCTGGAAGCTGAAGGGATGGACAGCCTGGAGGATCTGGCCGGTCTATACCGCCGGGCGCCAGGCTTGTCCTTTTGCCTGCTGATCTTTCTACTGTCGCTCGCGGGCATTCCCCCCCTGGCTGGCTTCTTCGGTAAGTTCTATATCTTCTCCTCCGCGCTGTACGCGGA
>JBAUZR010000185.1:0-5933 GCA_049585375.1 Acidobacteriaceae bacterium | reverse complement strand
GCGCGGGCTGCGCATGATTCTCGAAGAGCTGATGCTGGATCTGATGTATCACCTGCCCAGCAACAAGAAGATAAAGGAGCTGGAGATTCCGGTGGAGATGGTGAGGAACCGGAATCTCTCCATGATGCTTCTGGACAAGGCCGGCTAGAGCAGATCGAAGACGTCGCGGCCAGGTCTTTCGGGGCGACACAGGTGGTCGCCTGCGCGAGACAGGCAGCGGGTATAAAGCCAAAGGGTATAAATTGTGACGTCGCGGCAGATCGCGTCGTCCAATAGTCATGTGAGCGCTGCTTTTTGCTGCTCGTACCGAGTTCAGTTCCCCTGATCGACAAAAATGGCGGCCGCACGCCAGCCCGTCTCCCGAATGGGTTACTCTTTTCCTGAGAGCGCGACCGTTAGAATCGATCCTGAGGGACAAGCACCCGCGAAAGGAATCCCGTGAGCCAGCCGTCGAAAGAAAGCCGGGAACGCAACGAGCTTCGCAAGCTCCCCATGATGCCCATTCGGGACATGGTGATTTTCCCCCACATGATGACGCCGTTTGTAGTGGGGCGGGAATCGAGTGTGCGGGCGCTGGAGGAGGCGCTGAACGGCGAGCGCAAGATCTTCCTGGCCACTCAGCATGACGCGCGCATCGATGAGCCGCGCCCGGACGAAATTTTCCAGGTGGGGACGGTCGGCAATATCGTGCAGAGCGTGCGGATGCCGGACGGCAATATCAAAGTTTTGGTGGAGGGGCTGGAGCGTGCGCGTGCCGTCGAGATCAGCGACGCAGACGGCTTCTTTGTCGCCACCGTCAAAGTGGCGAAACCGCTGACCGAAGTCACGCCGCAGATTGAGCAACTGGTGCAGCGAGTGACGTCGCTGTTCGAGCAGTACGTGAAGCTGCAGCAGTCCCTGAACGTTGAAACGGTGGCGTCGGCGATCCGGACGGACGAGCCCTCGAAGCTGGCCGATACGATCGCGGCGAATCTGCAGCTGGAAGTTCCGGACAAGCAGGAACTGCTGGACATCTTCGACCTGCCCGAGCGGCTGCTGAAGATCGCCGATGTTCTCGATATCGAGATCGAGAAGCTGAACATGGACCGCAGCATTCAGTCGCGGGTGAAGCGGCAGATGGAGCGAGCGCAGAAAGAGTACTACCTCAACGAGAAGATCAAGGCGATTCAGAAAGAGCTGGGACGCGGCGAAAAGAGCGAATTCGACGAGCTGAAGAAGAAGATTGAAACGGCCGGGATGCCGAAGGACGTCTTCGAAAAGGCGACGCAGGAGCTGAAGAAGCTGGAAGCGATGCCGCCGATGTCGGCTGAGTCGACGGTTTCGCGGAATTACCTCGACTGGCTGCTGGCGGTGCCGTGGAAGAAGAAATCCAAGGAGACGCGGAGCATCGATCACGCCGAGAAGGTGCTGAACGCGGACCACTACGGACTGGAGAAGATCAAGGAGCGCATTCTGGAATTTCTGGCGGTGCGCCAGCTGGTGAAGAATCCCAAGGGCTCCATCCTGTGCTTTGTCGGACCTCCGGGTGTGGGCAAGACCTCGCTGGGCATGTCGATTGCGAAGGCGACGGGGCGAAAGTTTGTGCGCATGTCGCTGGGCGGCGTGCGGGATGAGGCGGAGATTCGCGGGCATCGGCGGACGTACATCGGGGCGCTGCCCGGGCAGATCATTCAGTCGATGAAGAAGGCGGGCACGCGGAATCCCGTGTTCATGCTGGATGAGGTGGACAAGATGGCGTCGGACTTCCGTGGCGATCCGGCGTCGGCGCTGCTGGAGGTACTGGATCCGGAGCAGAACCACAGCTTCCAGGATCACTACCTCGACGTGGAGTACGACCTGTCGCAGGTGCTGTTTGTGGCGACGGCCAATGTGCTGCACACGATTCCCGCGGCGCTGCAGGACCGGATGGAAATCCTGCGGCTGCACGGCTATACCGAAGTCGAGAAGCTGGAGATCGCGAAGCAGTATCTGGTGAAGAAGCAGCGCGACAACACCGGCCTGACCGAGAAGAACGTCGTTCTGACGGATGCGGCGCTGACGGAGATGATCCGGAGTTACACGCGCGAGGCGGGCGTGCGCAATCTGGAGCGCGAGATCGGCAACGTGTGCCGCAAAGTGGCGCGAAAAGTGGTGAAGGCGGGCGCGAAGCACAAGGAGACGCTGACAGCGGAGAACCTTCCGGATTTCCTGGGCGTGCCGAAGTTCCGCGACTCGCTGGTGCACGAGAAGAGCGAGGTCGGCCTGGTGAACGGGCTGGCGTGGACGGAAGTCGGGGGCAGCATCCTGCAGACGGAAGTGCAGGTGCTGGATGGCAAGGGTAAGCTGACGACGACGGGACAACTGGGCGACGTGATGCAGGAGTCGGCGCAGGCGGCGCTGTCGTATGTGCGCAGCCGAGCGCAGCATCTGGGGCTGCCGAGGGATTTTTATCGCAACGTCGATATCCATATCCATGTGCCCGAAGGGGCGATTCCGAAAGACGGCCCGTCTGCCGGCATTACGCTGGCGACGGCGCTGGCCAGCGCGCTGGCGAAGATTCCGGTGCGGCGCGATCTGGCTATGACCGGTGAGGTGACGCTGCGCGGCAAAGTGCTGCCGATCGGCGGCCTGAAGGAAAAGCTGTTGGCAGCGCATCGCGCAGGGATCTTCGAGGTGATTCTCCCGGAGGACAACCGGAAGGATCTGCCGGAGATTCCAGAGAATCTGAAGAGCGCGATGAAGCTGCACTTTGTGGATACGATGGATGAAGTGCTGAAGACTGCCCTGGAGACTCCCCTGCCGGAGCTGCACGAGGACACGCCGAAGGTGCTGGAAGGCGAGGTGCCGATTGTTCCGGCGCAGAGCGGTGTGGAGCAGAGACCGCACCAGTAGGGCAGGTTACAGCGGACAGAAACAAGAAGGCAGGCTCGGAGACGAGCCTGCCTTTTGCTTTGCCGCGGGATCTCAGTGATGGTCGGCGTCGCGGGCAGCCGCCCAGATCTCGCGGTCAGCCTGCTGGAGCAATTGCTCGGCATGTTCGGCGTGACCGTGCATGTCCCAGCGATTGGCGCGCTGGGCGGCGAGAAGATAGCCGTCAGCTTGATGAGTGAGCTGTTCGGCTTGGGCGAGGTTGGGGTGGCGGCGCCACATATCGCGATCGTGGTCGTGGTCCTGCGCAAGAGCAAAGCCGCCGGCGATGCCGGCGAGGGCGATAAGGGACATCCAGGTGAGTTGACGTGGGTTCATGCAATTGCCTCCGTGGGGCACAAAGTATCAGAAGCTGGGTGAAATGCGCTACAGGGGCAGCTAAGAACCCGGTAGTTAAGAAACGGCAGCTGAAATCCGGTCAGCGCAGAACCGGTCAGCGAAGAAAGCGACTCGCGATTGACGCACCGGAACCCAGGTGCGTGTTCAAAAGCCAAAGGGGCGATTATCTTCCTGGACCTTCCCCCTTTGCACCAGCAAAGCGACGATCCTGGTTTCCCCGCGCCAGTTGCGGATGTCGAAGGCGCCTCCCGTGAAAACCCGCTGCTTCTGAATCGCCTCGAAGGTGAGCGGCTGGCCGGGTTGGCAGATCTGCGGCTGGCCGGCGGCTTCAAAGAAATCCGCTTCGCCATTTGGCTTTCCGACGACGACGGCGTTGCCGTTGGGATCGACGAGGACTGCATTGCGTTCGTCGACGCCGATGGCGCGGATGGTCGTCGCTTGTCCTGAGGCGAGGATGCGGGCCATAAAGACGAGCAGACGGCCTTCGCGGTGGCGCGTGTCAAAGTGGGTGTCTGTGATGATGCCGCGGAGGATGGGAATCCCGAGCAGATCAGGTGCAATGACGACCTGGCGGTAGAAGGGATCGGCGAGGGCCTTGTCGGAGGTCAGATCAGAATCGTCGGGCTTGTCGTTTTGGGCGGAGTAGATGTACTGGCCGAGGACAGCGAGTCCGGCGCTGGTGCCGCCGAAGGGAATGCCGCGGCGGACGGCGTCACGAAGCGCCGTTTCAACGGGGGAGTGCGCCCAGTTGCCGATGTACTTGCCCTGGTCTCCGCCGGAGATGAAGATGGCGGCGGCATTTGTAATTGCCTTTGCTACGAATGGGTCGTTGGCGGCCTCGCGCGTGGGGATGATGAGGGTCGCCACAGAGTTGAGGTGGCAGAGCGGCTGGATGTACGGGTTATAGGCGTCGGTGCCGGAGGCCCGGAGGACGAGAAAGTCGCCACCGTCGGCGTGATTGCAGAGCCAGCGGAAGGCCTCGTCGAGGTCGGTGCCGCCGCCCATGAGGGCGTAGCCGGCGCGGGGATGGACGTGGACGTTAGTGGGAGAGCCGAGGCGGAAGTACCGGTACGGGTGCGCGGATGCGGGAACGGGAGTCTGAGCCGGCGGGAGTGCAGCCGCTCGCGAAAGGCCTTCACCACAGAGGACGCAGAGAGCACAGAGAACGGCGAAGAGTGGCAAGAATGCGCGCTTCATAGCGTCTTGAGGGCCTGGTCGAGGTCGGCGAGGATGTCTTCGATGTCCTCGATACCGACGGAGATGCGGACGAGGCCTTCGGTAATGCCGATGCGCTCGCGTTCTTCTGCAGGGACAGCGGCGTGCGTGGTTGTCGCCGAGTGGGAGATGAGGGATTCGACGCCGCCGAGCGATTCGCCATTGGTGATAACGCGGACGGCGCGGAGGATCTTGTCGGCGTTGGCGCGGGAGCCGGATTCAAAGGCGATCATGGAGCCGAAGCCGGACATCTGACGCTTTGCCAGCTCATGCTGTGGGTGCGTTGCGAGGCCGGGATAGAAGACCTTGCTGATCTTTGGGTGCTTCGCGAGATACGCGGCAACCTGTCGGCCGTTGGCGTCGTGCTGGCGCATGCGGACGGCAAGCGTCTTGACGCCGCGGAGGATCAGCCAGCTTTCAAACGGGGACAGAATGCCGCCGGTGCACTTTTGGACGAAGCGGAAATTTTCCGCGAGATCGGCTCGGTTAGTGACGAGCATGCCGCCGAGACCGTCGGAGTGGCCGTTGAGGAACTTCGTGGTGGAGTGCATGACGACGTCGGCGCCGAGTTCGAGGGGTCGCTGGAAGTAAGGCGACATGAAGGTGTTGTCGACGCTGAGCGGGATGCCGTGCTCGTGGCAGATGCCGGCGACGGCGTGAATATCGGTGAGCTGCATGAGCGGGTTGGTCGGCGTCTCGATGTGGACGAGTTTGGTTGCTGGCCGGATGGCGCGGCGGACGTTTTCGGCGTCGGAGGTGTCGACCCAGGAGAACTCGATGCCGTGGCGGACGATGACCTGGCTGAAGAGGCGGGCAGTGCCGCCGTAGACGTTGTGTCCGCAGATGACGTGGTCGCCGGCGTTGAGTAACGTGACCAGCGCAGCGATCGCCGCCATGCCGCTGCCGAAGGCGTGGCCGGAGGTTCCGCCTTCGAGGGAGGCGATCGAAGCTTCGACGGCGTCACGGGTGGGGTTGTTGACGCGGGAGTATTCCCATCCACGGTGTTGCTCGATGCCTTCGAGCTGGTAGGTGGAGGTGGGGTAGATGGGTACGGTGACAGCTCCGGTGCGAGGATCGGGTTCCTGCCCGTCGTGAATGGCGCGGGTTGAAAAGCCACGGGTTGGTTGAGTCATATCTGAAACAGGGTACAGCACAGCCGTAGCCGGGAGCGGGTTGTGGCCGATTCGAGGGGTGATCCCCCCCCCCGGGGTGGTAGAGTTTCGGCTAAGTGTCGTGTTTGCTATTAGGTACGGGTTTGGTTCAGGGGCTTCAAACGCAATGTACCGATGAACAGGGTAGATTCTGAGGCCTCTGAGATCGCCGGTGGGCTGTAGCCCGTTGTGCGGCCGATGAACCGGGAGGCTTCTCGTCGTTTGGACTCGCAAGTTCTCCTAAACGCGAAAAGCCCGCGCGCGGCGGGCTTTCCTTTGTTTCCACTCTATAAGTTCAGAATAGCAGGTTGAGGCTGGTTT
>JBAUZR010000184.1:0-3679 GCA_049585375.1 Acidobacteriaceae bacterium | reverse complement strand
CGGTGGTAAGCGAGAGGCCGAGATGCGCGGCAAGTTCCTTCAGGCTGACATTGCTGCGCCCGTTGGGGACAGCGCCGACGCCGGCCTTCGTTCGTTTTGAACTGCTGGGTCCGATGTGAGAGTCCTCCATCGGGCGGGAGCGCGGAGGGCGCACTCCGCGCCGAGGCTAAGGTTGATCGAGGCGAAAGCCAATTTTGTCCAGCATGGGTCGGATCTCGGAGTTCGCCATAAAGTTTTTCCAGATGAGCCCGGTGCGAGCGTTATCGATCATGACGGCCTGGGGGGCCTGATTGAGTCCCATAGTAATGCCGGAATACCAGTTGTGCTGGAGATTGAAGGCGTCGCGGAATCCGCAGATCCCCCAGACCTGCGCGCCGAGATCGCGATAGAAGTGGCGCAGGGCGGCCATGGAGGCCTCGGGCGTAATCGCCGGCAAGCGGGAAGGGACGGCAGCTTTCTTTATGGTGCGTTCGAAGTATCCCCATTGACAGGCCGGGCTGTCCGGGTGTCTGCTAAGAAACGCAGCACAAACGATTGCGCAAAGGCGAACAATCGTTTGTACCACACAGAGATACCGGAGATCCGTAGTCCAGGGCGCTCATCAGCAAGTGGGGTGGGCTGCCGAAGTGACCGGGTTTTGGGAGAGAGATTACGGTGTCGCCGGCGGCACGCTGGGCAGTCGTACAGTGCAGCTGCAGGCGCGTTTCAGCTTCTGATTTGCCTCCCTGAAGCTGAAATTCGAGGGTGCTCCGCAGGGAGCACCCTCCTTTTGCCAAGATGTAGATGGGCGTCGCGGGAACGGTTGGGCCGGCTACCGTTGCGCGCGAACCTCTTCGGCGATCATGCGCAACTCAGGCAGGATTTCACCCAGCGGGGCGGCCTGGGCGCTGCGCGCGCCGAGGGCGAAGTAGGCCTTGCGATAGAGCTGGTACAGGCGATCGCTGACGGCGACGGCGGCGGGGTTGGGCGTGAAAGTTTTGAAGGCTGGGCAGAGCTTCGCCTGAGCGGCTTCAATAGTGGGGAAGGCGCCGGCTGCGACCATGGCGAAGATGCCGGAGCCGAGGCTGGTGGGGATCTCCGCGGGCACGAGCACGGGCTTGCCGAGGACGTCGGCGTAGACCTGGTTGAGGACGGGATTATTCTGCGGGATGCCGCCGGCGTTGATGACGCGGTTGACCGGGACGCCGTACTCGGCCATGCGCTCGAGGATGATGCGGGTGTGGAAGGCGGTGCCTTCGATGGCGGCGAAGAGCTCGTCCTGCGCGGTGTGGATGAGGTTCCAGCCGAGGGTGACGCCGCCGAGTTCCGAATTGACGAGGACGGTGCGGTCGCCGTTGTCCCAGGAGAGGCGCAGCAGGCCGGTTTGGCCGGCTCGGTAGGCTTCGAGCCCCTGCGAGAGCGCAGACACCTTCATGCCGGCGCGTTTTGCGATGGCGTCGAAGATGTCGCCGGTGGCGGAGAGGCCAGCTTCAATGCCGGTGTACTGCGGATGCACGCTGCCCGGGACGACGCCGCAGACACCGGGGATCAGACGGGTCTCTTTGGCCATGGCGATGATGCAGGTGGAGGTGCCGACGACGTTGACGACGTCGCCTTCGCGGCAGCCTGCACCGAGCGCGTCCCAATGAGCGTCAAAGGCTCCGACGGGAATGGGAATGCCGGCGCGGAGGCCAAGCTGCTCGGCCCATTCAGGAGAGAGGTGGCCGGCCAGGTGGTCGGAAGTGAGATATTCGCCGGCGAGCTTGTCGCGGACCCCCTCGAAGAGCGGATCGACGCTGGAAAGGAACGACTGCGACGGCAGGCCGTCCCACTTCGGATTCCACATCCACTTGTGGCCCATGGCGCAAACGCTGCGCTTCACCTGCTTCGGATCGGTGATGCCGCAGAGCGTGGCCGCGACCATGTCGCAGTGTTCGAAGGCGGAAGCGAACTGCGCGCGCTTGTCAGGATTGTGGCGGAGCCAGTGCAGCAGCTTGGCAAATCCCCATTCGTGCGAATAGACGCCGCCGCACCACTCGATGGCTTCGAGGTTCTGCTGGTGGGCAAGGGCGGTGATCTGCTGCGCTTCGGATTTGGCGCGGTGGTCGCACCACAGGTAGTAGTCGCTGAGCGGCTGCATGTGGGCATCGACGGGCACGACGCTGGAGCCGGTGGTGTCGAGGGCGATGGCTTCAACGGCATCGCCGTGGATGCCGGCATTGCGAAGAGCCGCGTGGGTTGCTGAAACCAGGGCGGCCATTTGATCGGCGGGGGCCTGAGTGGCGTAGTCGGGGTCGTCGCGTTTGCGATGCAGCGGATATTCGTGGACGGCGGTGCCGAGGCGGCCGCGCTCGCTGTCGAGGATCGAGACGCGCACGGTCAGGGTACCGAAATCTACTCCCGCAATGATGGCCATGGTGCTTTTTCCTTCTCAGCTCCGATTGTGCGCCGTTGGCTCGATCATTGCAGATTCATGACCAGCACCTCAATCGAGAACGGCGGCATCCGGTGATGCAGCGTTGCGGCCGGCGTGGCCAGCGCGGTATCCGCGGGGACGATGTTCGTCGGCTGCTCGAGGGTGTTGGTGGCTTGCGTGTCCTTTGCGCTCAGCACCACCTGGCGACCCTGCGCCGCCAGCGTTGCACCATCTACGTGGATATCGATCTGCCGCGTGTCGGACGTGGCGTTCACCAGTTTCAGATAGAGCTGTTTCTTCGCCGCATCTTTGGTGACCGAGTAAAAGAAGCGTGGGCCGGCGCTCTCGAGTTCCGACTTTGGCGTCTCCTGGCCCAGATACTTCGAGAACATGACCTGCGCGTAGTAGCTGGGCGAACCGTAGCTGTGCAGCGCGTCGTAGCCGATGAGATCGGTATCCCACTGCATGGCGCCTGCCGAGCGGCTGACGTTGGTGAGCAGGGGCGCGTAGGAGGCCATGACGATGAGGTCGCTGTTGCGCTCGAGGCCGGTCATCCAGGCAGCATCGCCGAGGGCTGCTCCGAAGTTTGGAGTGGGTGCACCTTCGCGCGTCGCCCACTCGCCGACGAAGATCTTTGGTCCGCTGCGGTCGGTTTTGTCGTAGTGCGCGGTATCGGCAAAGAACTGCGTTGCGCGCAGGTAGTAGTGGTCGTCGATCACGTCGGGGCGAACGCTCTTCACTCCCGGGGCAGTGGCGATGAGCTGCAGGTCAGGATACTTCGCCTTGATGGCTTTGTAGAACTGCGTGTAGCGCGCATCGTAGCTGCCGGAGCTATCGAACTCATCTTCGTTGCCGATCTCGACATAGGTGAGATGGAACGGTGCGGGATGGCCATCTTTTGCGCGCTCGGCGCCCCACTTCGTATCGTTCCCGCCGGTCATGTATTCGATCTCGTCGAGCGCGCTCTGCACGTAGGGCTCGAGGTCTGGGCCGGGCGCGATGTGCTCATGCTCCAGCGAGTAGCCCGCGTAGACGGCGAGCACCGGGTGCATGTGCAGGTCTTCGCACCACTCCAGAAACTCCAGAAAGCCGAAATCGTCCGTCGACCAGTAGCCCCACGGGCTGGGGTGACCGGGGCGATCGACCAGCGGGCCGATGGTCTTTTTCCAGTCGTACCAGTCGGCGAGGTGATTGCCCTCGAGATAGTTGCCGCCGGGGAAGCGCAGAAATGCCGGATGCATGGCGGCCAGCTTCTCCATCAGGTCGATGCGGTCGCCGTTGGGG
>JBAUZR010000183.1:0-1947 GCA_049585375.1 Acidobacteriaceae bacterium | reverse complement strand
GGGTGGTACGGCCGGGCTGGGTAAAGTGGCGGCCGATGGCCGGAGCTTTGCCGAACAGCGTGCGCGCAAGGGTCTGGTTGATGATAACGACCGGCGGCGTGTTGGTCTGATCTGCCCAGGTGAAGTCGCGGCCTGCGAGCAGGCGAGTGCGGGCGGCATTCAGCAGGCCGGGAGAGATAACGAAGTACTTGGCGACAGCAACGCTGTTGGAACTGCGAAAGTCCGTCGTCCCTTCAGGGTAGACGGGCGTGGTGCTGCCGCCACCGTTGAGCGGAGGCACATCCATGGTGCCGACCGCGGTGACGCCGGGAATCTGTTCGGCGTCCTGGATCATGCGCTTCTCCACGGGCAAGGAAGAGTCGTCGCTGTAACCGGACATGTTCATTTGCGTGCCGGCGAGCGTTACGCCCTCCGGCTGAAAGCCCATGGGGGCATGCAGCTGGCGGGTCATGCCGCGGAGGCCGACGAGGCCGCAGGTGATGAGGAGCGCGCAGAGGGCGACCTGGAGTCCGAGGAGCAGGTCACGGAGGGTGAAGCGGCGGAAGACGCCTTGGGCAGCGCCGGCTTTCATCATCTGCATGGCATCGGTCTGCCAGATTTGCCGGGCGGTGAGGATCGCGGGCAGGAAACCGCTGGCGGCGGCAAGCAGCATCGCCAGCCCGTAGATGCGCGCAACCGGCTGGATGGTGACGTGGATGGGATATTGGGTGATGGGCTGCCACTGCGAGAGGAAACGCATGAGGGCATTGGCGACGAGGGTGCCGATGAAGCCGCCGGCGATGGAGAGCAGCGCGGCTTCCGCGACGACCTGACGCAGGACGCGCCAGCGGCTGGATCCGATGGCGAGGCGGATGGCGAGCTCACGGCCGCGATCGGCGGCGCGGGCCGCGAAGATGCTGGCCAGGTTGACGCAGGCGGCGGCCAGAACGAGAAGGGCGAGGAGCAGGACACCGGAGATGAATTCGCGGGCGGGATCGCCCAGCTCGTCACCCAGGAGGCCGACCCGGGCGAAGCGGATGCCCATCTTTTCGTTAGTGGAGGGGTATTGTTTGGCGAGCTGAGTGGCGACATTGTTCAGGTCAGCGAGAGCCTGCTGGACCGTGATACCGGGCTTGATGGCGCCGAAGACAAAGATGCCGTGGTTGTAGCGTTTCTGGAGGAAGTCGGAGCCTTCGAGCTGCTGCTCGTTCACGATTGGCACGAAGAAGTCCGGCCAGAGGAAGAGTTCGGTGCCGTGGAAGCCGGCTGGGGCAATGCCGATGACGGTGAAGGGCTGTTTGTTGAGGTCGACTTTCGTGCCGATGATGCGGGGATCCGCTGCAAAATGCGTGCGCCAGAAGCCGTCGCTGAGGACGACGTAGGGGGCCGAGTTGGGGCCATGCTCATCAGTGGTGTGGAACAGGCGACCGAGCTCCGGCTGCACGCCGAGCATGTCGAAGTAGTTGCCGGTGACTTCATAGTCCCAGACCTCCTGCGCTGAGCCCTGGGTGCTGACCCCCGACTGGCCGATGCGATAACCGGCGATGGCGGTGAAGGTGGAGTTGCGCTTTTGGAAGTCAACCAGGTCAGGGTAAGACTCGCTGATGTAGCCGCGGGGTTTCTGTTCGATCATGCGCAGGTGGTCGGCGTTGGCGACATTCAGGGGGCGCAGGATGGCCGCGTTCATTACGCCGAAGACAACCAGATTCGCCGCGATGGCCATGGTGAGCGAGAGGATGGCTGTGAGAGCGAAGCCAGGCGCGTGGCGGAGGCGACGGCCGGCGATGCGAAGGTCGGTCCAGAAATCGTGCATGGATTCCCCCTGGGAGTGGGAAATGGCAGCGGGTGATAGTGCATCTCCGGAACCAAAGGGTGGGCCGACAGGATGTTCTATGGAATGTTTTTGTTAAGCCGCGGAAGACAGAAGATCCTCGCGGCGCCTTTGTCCGAAATTCGAAAGGCTTGTCC
>JBAUZR010000182.1:0-4067 GCA_049585375.1 Acidobacteriaceae bacterium | reverse complement strand
GCACCGGCACCATCGCCGCACCGAGTGCCGTAACCAGGTCCCATGACAGGGGCCGGTCCAGAACCGGATGCAGCAGCGGCTGCGGCGCCCGGACAAAGAAAAATCCCGCACCCACCAGCGCGGCGATCGCTGCAATCTTCAGCACCATCAGCAGGCTCTGCAGGCGCCCGCCCATCTGCACGCCCAGGCAATTCACCGCTGTCAGCAGCGCCAGCGTCACAATCACGATCATGTGCTCTGAAGCGTGCACCTGCGTCAGCTCCAGAAAATACCGCGCGAACGTCACCGTCACCGCGGCCATCCCGCCGGTCTGGATCACCAGCAGCAGCGCCCATCCATAAAGAAACCCAAACGCTGGATGCAGCGACTGGCGCAGATACTCATACTGCCCGCCGGTCTGCGGAATCCGATCGCCCAGCTCTGCGTAGATAAAGGCGCCCAGCATGGCGATGCATCCACCCGCGCCCCACACCGCCAGAATCATTACCGGCGAGTGCAGCCGCTGGGCCACCACATAGGGATTCATGAAGACGCCCGCGCCCACGATCCCGCCCATCACCATCATGGTCGCGTCGAAGAGCCCCAGTCGGGCCGCCAGTCGCGGCGCTTCCGGGTTCTCTCCCTCAGGCGTTTGGGTCATTCCTCAGGATTCTATCGGACTCGCTTCCACGGCTCTCTGCGTCCTCTGTGCTCTCGGTGGTGAAACGCCCGTCCCGCTCAGGGCTACCGCCTGTTTCCGAGCGCTTCTGTGCTACAAAGTTTCATGGCTCGACCGCTGCAGCCCCATCTCGCCTGTTCCCTCGCGCTCGCCGTTGCTGCTTCCACCTGCACCGCCTTCGCCGCCCCTCCTCTCGACCAGCCCGCAAAGTCCATCGCCGAGCGCACCGCCTCCATGCATCATTTCCCCGGCCTGCTGCCGCTCGACTGGGACGCAAAATCCGGCAAGCTTTATCTCGAGGTGCCCCTCACCGCGAACGCCGACCACACCCGCTCCGCCGATCTGCTCTACACCAGCTCGACGCCGTGGAGCGTTGGCTCCAGCCAGCTGGGCGGTTACGGACTCGACCGCGGCCAGATCAGCGAAGGCGCCCTCGTCCACTTCGAGCGCACCGGCCCGAAGCTGCTCCTCGTCGAGCCCAACGAAAAATTCCGCTCCACCTCCGACGAACCTGCCGCCCAGGCCGTCGTGCATGAATCCTTCCCCGAGTCAGTTCTCGCCGGCTTCACCATTGAAGCGGAAGATCCCGACGGCTCCGTGCTCGTCGATGCAACACCGTTTGCCCTGACCGATGCCCACCACGTCGGCGAAGCTCTGGCCCGCGGCAAACAGGGTGCGTATCACATCGATCTCGCCCGTTCCACCGTTGTGCCCGAGGACACGAAGGCCTTCCCAAAGAACACTGTGCTCGAATCCGAGCTCACCTTCGTCACCGGAGCGCAGGATGCCGCGCCCCCAGGCCGCATCATTGAAGACATCGCGCCCGACGCGAGCGCCGTCACTGTCCGCGAGCGGCAAATGTTTGTCGAGTTGCCGCCGCCTGGTTTTACCCCGCGCCGCTTCTCTCCGCGCGCCGGCTACTTCCCTATGACCTGGCGTGACTACGACGCGCCGCTCGGCGACCCCATCGACCAGCAGTTCATCATCCGCCATCGCCTTATCAAAAAGGATCCCAGCTGCACGCACGCCTGCGAAGCGGTCACGCCTCTGCAGTACTACGTCGATCGCGGCGCGCCCCCACTCATTCGCCAGGCTCTCGTCGACGGCGCTCGCTGGTGGGATCAGGCCTTCCAGGCCGCCGGCTGGGCTCCAGGCACCTTCCGTGTCGACGTCCTTCCTGAAGGCGCCGACCCCATGGACGTCCGTTACAACATCATCCAGTGGGTCCATCGCTACACCCGCGGATGGAGCTATGGCGCCGCCGTCGTCGATCCCCGCGATGGTGAAATCATCAAGGGCAACGTCACCCTCGGCAGCCTCCGTGGCCGTCAGGATTACCTCATCGCCCAGGCTCTCCTCGCTCCCTACACTGAAGGCAAGTCCGCGCCCGATCCCGCCCAGGATCCCGCTCTTCAGATGGTTCTCCAGCGCATCCGCCAGCTGGCCGCGCATGAGACCGGCCACACACTCGGCCTCGCCCACAACTTCGCCGCCAGCAGCTTCCCTCACCCACCCGATCAAACCGTCTCCGTCATGGACTACCCGCATCCGTGGGTGACCCTCGGCCCCAACGGTGTCCCCGACCTCGCCCACGCCTATCCCGTCGGCATCGGCATCTGGGATAAGGTCGCCATCGACTATGGCTATCGCGAATTTGACCGCGACGGCCATCCCGTCGAGGATCCCGCGGCCCTTAACAAAATTCTCAGTGATTCCGAAAAGACCGGCCTCATCTATATCACCGACGAGGACGCGCGCCCCCTCGGCTCCGCACACCCGCACGCTCACCTTTGGGATAACGGCACCGATCCCGCCGCCGAGCTCAACCGCGTTCTCGAGGTCCGCCGCGCCGCACTCGCTCGCTTCGGTCCCGACGCTATTCAGGAAGGCATGCCCCTCGCGCAGCTCGAGGACACGCTCGTCCCGCTCTATCTCTTCCACCGCTATCAGACCGAAGCCGCCTCCAAGGAAATCGGTGGACTCGATTACCGCTACAACGTCCGCGACGATGGCCAGATGCTCCCTGCAATCGTTTCGCCCGCGGACCAGCGCGCCGCCCTCGCCGCTGTCCTCAAGACTCTCTCGCCGACGACCCTCACCCTGCCTGAATCAATCCTGAAATACCTGCCGCCGCGTCCGCCCGGCTTGCCCCGCACAGAGGAAAGCTTCCCCTCCGCCACCGGCCTCACCTTCGATCCGGTCGCCGCCGCAGAGTCCTCCGCCGACCTCACCCTCGCGCTCGTTTTCAATCCGGAACGGGCCAACCGCCTCGTCGAATATCACGCCGAGGACAGCTCTGAGCCTTCGCTCACCGACGTCATCGACGCCACACTTCAGTCCACCGGCTCGCCGAACAGCGCGTCCGGCCTCGCCCTCCAGGTCAAATACGCCGTCGACGATCGCATCCTCGAAGCGCTCCTCGCCCTCGGCGCCAACCCGGAATGCCTGCCGGAAACCCGCGCCACCATCCGCGCCGCCGTCACTTCCCTGCGCGATCACCTCCGCGCTGCTGGCTCCGATCAGGACTCTGCCTTCCACCAGCTGGAAGCCGCCCGCATCGATCAGTTCCTGAGTGACCCCGGGAAATTCGTCCCCGCGAAGCCCATCCCCGCTCCACCTGGCATGCCCATCGGCGACGGGGGAGACGAATAAGCAAGAGAGCCGAGTGAGAGCGGGGCGGTCTCCGACCTTCCGCTCCTCACTCGGAAAAAATGGATTCGATAGGGAGATGAAAGAGCTTCGCGAGCTTAAACGCGAGCGGCAGGCTCGGATCGAATCGCCCCGTCTCCACCGCGTTCACTGACTGGCGGGAGACGCCGAGCCTCTCCGCCAGATCCGCCTGGCTCCAGTTCTTCTCCGCCCGCAGCTCCCGCAGGCGATTCTTCACCGGTAACTCCGCTGGAGCAGCGCAAACGCAATCAGTCCGCCCGCAAAAAACAGGTCCCCGTCCAGCACCGTGAGGGGAAACGCACGGCCGTACACATTCATGAGGACGCCGGCCACTGCGTTGCCCACCATGGCAATGGCAAATCCCCACAACAGGGCCCGAACCACTAACGCTCGAATGAATTCATCCGTTTCCGCTGTCAGATAGCGCCCGGCAATCCACACCACCAACACAATCGGTAAGACTGCGATCGCCGCCAGCAGACTCGCCACGGGAAACGAAGCATGCGCGCGCGGCGTCGCGATCCTGCCCAGTGCTGGAAAAATATCCACCAGCGGATTCGATAATCCCGGCGTCGAAAAATTGGTCACCACGGTGAGGATCATCGCGCTTCCCATCAGGCGCATTGATCGTTGCTGCAGCGGCGTCAGCTTTCGCCTGCAAAAGAGCATTCAGCCCTCCATGACAAGCAAGCTTTACACAGGACAAAGAACGTGTCAAGTGTACTTGTCACCGCAGGTC
>JBAUZR010000181.1:0-1927 GCA_049585375.1 Acidobacteriaceae bacterium | reverse complement strand
GCCCTCGCCCTCCTCTTTTACCAGGGCCAGTGGCAGCTCCTCTTCCATCCCAGCCGATTCACCGCTTCGACCCCCGCCTCCGCCGGCCTCGCGTACCAGGAGATTCACTTCGACGTCACCTACGCTGGGCAGCCCCGCCTCGACGCCTGGTGGATTCCCGCGTCCGCCGGCGCCCGCTATGCCGCTGATACAGTCCTCTACCTCCACAACGCCCACGGCTCCCTCTCCGACACGCTCCCAGCCCTCGCTAACCTCCACACCCTCGGCCTCAACGTCTTCGCCATCGACTACCAGGGATTCGGCCGCAGCGCCGGCCGCCACCCCACCGAGCGCCTTGCCACCACTGACTCCACCGCCGCCTGGACGTATCTCACCGACACCCGCCACATCCCCGCCCGCAATCTCATCGTCTTCGGCGATGGTGCCGGCGCTGTCTTCGCCGCCCACGTCGCCGCCACCTTCGCCCCCGCCGGCGTCATCCTCAAGGATCCGCCTCCGCCAGCCCGTCAAATCTTCTCCTCCGACGCCCGCGCCCGCTTATTGCCACTCTGGCTGTTACAAAACGAATTCCTCGACCCCTCTGCCGATCTCGCCCGCAGCCACGCCCCGCTCCTCTTCCTCGCCCGCCACGGCGATGCGCACCGCTCCACAGAACTCTTCCGCCTTGCCTCCGACCCCAAACAGTTCTATGACCTCCGTTCCGCGCCGTCCTCCGTCGTCACCGCCGCCCTCAACCGTTTCCTCGACCCGCTCCTCCACTAACGTTCCCCGGGTGCGCTAACCTATCCGCCATCAGGGACCACGTCATGAGAATTGCCGTCCTCACCGTCGTTTTTCTCCTGGTCGCCGCTCTGCCCGCACAATCGCCCGCGCCCGCCTCTCGCTTCCGCTCGGTAACCATGCCTGCTGGACCCAGTCCCCGCTGGATCGCCGTCACCGACGTCAACCTCGACGGCCATCCCGACCTCCTCATCGCCGACGCTCCCGAAGATCATGACGGCTTCATCACCGTCCTCCTCGGCGACGGCCGCGGCAGCTTCCATCCCGCACCCGGTTCTCCGGTCCCCGCCGGCCACCTCCCCAACGACATCGCTGTGGCTGACATGAACGGCGATGGCCATCCCGATCTCGTCATCGCCAACCACCAGTCCCCCTACGTCAGGATTCTTCTCGGTGACGGCACTGGCCGCTTCCACCTTGCTCCCGGCTCACCGATCGATGTCCATTCCTACCCGCACCCGCACGCCGTCGTTGTCGCCGACTTCAATTCCGACAGCCACCCCGACGTCGCCACCGACAGCTGGGGCAACAACCAAATCGAGCTCCTCCTCGGTGACGGCACCGGCCGCCTGCTCACTCCCGGCAAGTTCTTCCCTACTGGCCGCCGCCCCTACGAACGCCTCCGCTCCGCAGACTTCAACCATGACGGCCATCCTGACATCGTCACCACCAATCTCGACGACGGCACTGTCTCCATCCTCCTCGGCGACGGCCGCGGCCACTTCGCCAACGCCCCAGGCTCGCCCTTTTCCGCCGGTGCCAAACCCTGGGAGGTCGCCCTCTCCGACATCGATGGTGACGGGAACACCGACCTCGTCGTGATTCCCTATCAACGTGACATCGCCGGCCCATCCCAGAACATCGTCACGGTCCTCCGCGGTGACGGCCATGGCGCCTTCCACTCCATGCCCGTTCCACCGCTCTCTCTCGGCGCTTGTCGCGGACCGAACAGTGTTGCCGCCGGCGATCTCAGCGGCGCAGGCCGTCCCACCATCGCCGTGGCCTGCGCCGAGAGCCGCACCCTCATGCTCTACGACCGCGCCGCCAACGGAATCTTCACCGCCTCTTCCATGCCCATCGCCGGCGGATGGGGAGCGATCGCCATGGGCCGCCTCACCAACGATCCCCGCGCCGCCCTCCTCACCGC
>JBAUZR010000180.1:0-7335 GCA_049585375.1 Acidobacteriaceae bacterium | reverse complement strand
TGGCCGGTTTTCGCCTCATTCCGTCACGATCCAGGGGATGGGGGAAAGGGCGCACGACAGGGCGTCCTTTCCCGGTTTTCATCAGGGTCCGGACCCGGCTTACGGCAGTTTCGCCGCCGCCGCCCGTACCTTGTCCGCCACGTTGGTCGGCAGCGGCGCGTAATCCAGCGAGGACACCTGGCTCTCGCCGTGGTCCAGCATCCAGTTCACAAAGTCCTTAATCACCTTCTCTTTCGCCGCATCGGTCGGATGCGTCGGGATCAGCAGCCAGGTGAAGCTCGAAATTGGATACGCGTCCTTCCCCGGTGCGTTCGTGATCGAGACACGAAAGTCGGCCGGCATTGTCTTCACGCTCGCCGCCGCCGCTGTCACCCCGTCGATGCTCGCCTTCAGCCACACCCCGGCCGAATTCCGCATATACCCGTAAGGAATGTGGTTCTGCAGCGCGTAGATCAGTTCGACATAGCCAATCGCGCCCGGCATCTGGCGCACCAGGCCGGCAACACCTTCATTGCCCTTGCCGCCGATTCCCCGGGGCCAAGCCACCGCCGTATTCTTGCCAACGCTGCTCTTCCACTCCGGGCTCACCTTCGACAAATAGTCCGTAAAGATATAGGTTGTGCCGCTGCCGTCCGACCGGTGCACCACATAGATCTCCTGGTTGGGCAGCTTCACGCCAGGATTGTCCTTCGCAATCCGAGCATCGTTCCAGTTGCTGATCTTTCCCAGGTAGATGTCCGCCAGCACGTCCGGCGCAAAGTGCAGATCGGTGCTCACGCTCGGCAGGTTGTACACCGGAACCACAGCGCCCAGCACGGTGGGAATGTGGATCAGCTTCACCTTGCTGGCCGCCAGTTGCTCATCGGTCATGGGGCCGTCGCTGGCGCCGAAATCCACGGTTCCCGCAGTCACCTGACGGATGCCGCCGCCCGACCCGATGGACTGATAGTTAATCTGCACACCGGGATGCTGGGCGCTGTACTCGCTGAACCACTTTGAATAAATCGGATACGGGAACGTCGCCCCCGCCGCATTCAGATGTTGCGCCACGCAGGGCGCCACAGACACGACCAGTGCGGTCGCCAAAATCAGACTCTTTTTCACGGCTTTCTCCCCTCGGAAACTGAGTCGATTCTGGTTCCCGATTATTAACGCTGGTTTACGTAACCGTGAAAAGCACAACAAAGGGGCCCGGCCCCGCCCCCGCGATTTGCACCCCATGTCTATAGAAATGACGTCCTGTTCCAGCCCGTCGCCGCTTGCGTTCCTGACTACGCACGCCGTTCCTAGTTGGCCGGGAATACCAGATATTGCTCCAGTTTCCCATCCGGCTCCGTGTACGTCGTGATCGTCACCGGCGTGGCTCCGCTCACAAACTCCACGTGGAATACCCGAAAAGTCATCCCTCCGCGCAAAGCCTCACCCACCTGCCTCACCTGGGACGGCTCGCCCAGCGGCGCCAGGCTGGTTTGAAAATCGCGCAGCGCCTGCTCATCGAAATACGCATTGCACCAAGGCGTAAACAGCTTGCGGTCGATCTTCCCCTGCTGGAAGTTCTCCAGCAATTCCTCGGCCTGCGCCTCCGCGGAGGTCGGCGCCTTCTGCGCAATCCCCAGCAGCAACGGCGCCAGCTCCCGTCCAATCACCCCCGCCGCCTGCGATGCGTCCTGGTTCGTCAGTACCGCAATCGCCACTTTGTCCTTCGGGAACACCATATTCTCCGCCACAAATCCTGACACCTCGCCCGAATGCTCCAGCTCCTCGTGTCCGTTCAGATCGCGCACGAACATCCCCAGCCCATAATGCGAACTGCTCCCGTCCTTCAGGATCACCGGTGTCTCCATCTCGTCATACGATTTTGCCTGGAGCAGCCTCCGATCCATCACGCTGATGTCCCATTGCGCCAGGTCGTATGCGGGCATGGCCAGCTCGCCCATCGCAAATGTCCATCCCCGTCCTTCCTTCGGCGCCGGCCGCAGCGGCCCCAGCGCGTACCGGATATACCCTTCAGCGTCCGTCTCTCCCAGCTTCGTCACATCCGAGTTCCACACCTCCTTCATCTCCAGCGGATGAAAGATGTGCTCCTCCAGAAACTGCATCAGCGGCTCTCCGCTCACCTTCTCCACAATCTGCCCGGCAATCACATAGCCCGTGTTCGAGTACTGCCACTTCGACCCCGGCGCGAAGTCCAGCGGCTTCGTTCCCCATACGTCCAGGATGTGCTGCGCCGTCGTCGGCTTCCCCATCGGAGGCATCAGATAATCCTCCGGCCAGTAATCTTCGTATCCCGACGTGTGCGACAGCACCTCGCGGATCGTCACCTCGTTCGCCCGCGTCAGCTCCGGCAGATACTTTCCCACCGGATCGTCCACCGACAGCTTCCCCTCCTGCTGCAGCATCAGAATCGCCGCCGCCGTGAACTGCTTCGAGATTGAGCCGATCGAGTACCGCATCTGCGGCTCGGCAGCCTCATTCGGATCCAGATGCGCCTCTCCATAAGCCTTCGTGTAGACGATCTTCCCGTCCTGCACAATCGCTACGGAAGCGCTGGGCACCCCGGTGGTCGCCAGCGCCCGCTCCGCCACCGCATCCACTTTTTGCGCAAGGTCGGGAGGAAGCGTATTCACCGTCAGCTGTGCCCCTGCTACCGCGCTCCCGAGGACCGCGCAAGCCAACACCAGGAGTCCGCTCCATCTCATCCCCATCCTCCAAAAAGCCAGTCAAGATTAGCACCGCTCCACGGTTACAGAATGGACTCGGAAATCTGATCTCCATCCCAAAAATTCTGTACCCATTCCCCTGCACCCTGTACCCTGTTCTGCATGACAACACGGCGCGATTTCCTCTCGCTCGGCGCGCTCACCACCGCCGGCATTGGACTCACCACCCTTCCCGACGCCTTCGCCCAAACCGCTGACTCCGTCAAAGCCCTCAAGCCTCCGGCCCAACCCGTTATTGTCACCCGTGTCACCGGCGATCAGACCATCCAGGAAGCCCACCAGATGCTCCTCGATGGCGCCGATACTCTCGACGCCGTCCACCACGTCTGCCTCGGCCGTGAGAACGACCCCAAAGATCACTCCGTCGGCTACGGCGGCCTCCCCAACGAAGAAGGCGTCGTCGAGCTTGACTCCTGCTGCATGCACGGACCCTCGCGTTCGGCCGGTTCCGTTGGCGGCGTCCGCAACATTAAGAATGTCTGCCTCGTCGCCCGCAAAGTCTACGAGCACACCGGCCACGTCATGCTCTGCGCCGGCGGTGCCGAACAGTTTGCCGTTGACCTCGGCTTCCCGCGCGAAGACCTCCTCACCGACTCCGCCCGCAAAATCTGGATGCTCTGGAAAGAAAACAACTCTCAGATGGACTGGTGGGGGCCCTCGATGTCCGAGCCCGGCTGGAAAGATCCCTACGCCGGCCGCCCCGCCCCCAAACCCACCATCGATCTCCATGGCATGTCACGAAACTCGGGATCTCCAGCGACGGAGTTGAGCGATCCTCAGCACAGCGAATCATATCTCGCACAGACAATCCGTCCCGGCATAGTGCCCCGCCACCCCACTCCCGAGTGGGCCGAGACCATCCGCGTGCGCACGCACAAGCTCATGCAAATGGCCGCCGACCTCGGCATCGCCCCGGAAGACCGCCTCTACGCCGCCGAGCAGATCCTCTGGCCCACCACCGGCACCATCCACGTCTCCTGCGTGAATACAAAGGGCGAAATGTCCGGCGCCACCACCACCTCCGGCCTCGCGTGGAAGCTGCCCGGCCGCCTCGGCGACTCGCCCATCCTCGGCGCCGGCTCCTGGACCGACCAGGACGTAGGCTCTGCCGGCGCCACCGGCTCCGGCGAGGAGAACATCAAGGTCGTCGGCGCCCACACCGTCGTCGAGCTCATGCGCCACGGCATGGATCCCAAAGACGCCGGCCTCGAAGTCATGCGCCGCATCGTTCGTAACTACAACGGTGACATGACCAAAGTCCGCCTCCTCGATATGGAGTACTACATCGTCCGCAAAGATGGCGCCTACGCCGGCGTCTCTCTCTGGAGCACCAGCCCGACCGGCAAACCCCGCGTTTTTACAGTGGCCGACGGGAACGGCTATCGCGTTGAAAAATGCGCGTACCTGCTCGAAGGCGGATCGCTCGAGTGGCCGCCATTCTGAGCATTCCGTTCTGACAAAAAGGGTCGCCCTCTCGGCGACCCTCCCTTACACCCTGTCCCCTGCCCAACCTTCACTCCGTCCGCAGCGCCTGCATCGGCTCCACGCGCATCGCGCGCCGCGCCGGCACATAACAAGCCAGCAGAGCAACCGCCGCCAGCACTACGGGCACCGTCACATACGTCACCGGATCCGTGGCGCTCACCGTAATCACGCTCCGCAGCAGATGTGCTGCTCCGAAACTTGCCGCCAGCCCCACCGCAAGCCCCATCCCTACGATCCATAGTCCCTGCCGGTACACCATCCGCAAAATGTCGCCGCGCCCCGCGCCCAGCGCCATCCGCACGCCGATCTCCCCCGTCTTCTGGCTCACCACATACGAGAGAACTCCGTAGATGCCCACCACCGCCAGCACCAGGCCCAGCATTCCCATCACGCCGGCCAGCGCTGCCACCACCTCATACAGCAGCAGCCCATTCGGCGAATAAAGAGCCTGGTGCAGCGTCTCCAGCTGAAACACCGGCAGCCCCGGCGCCAACCCGTGAATCGCTCCCTCGATTGCCGGCGCCATCGCCCCCGGATCGCCCTGGGTCCGCACCTCCAGCGCCAGCAGCAGGTTCACGTCATGCTGCGTGTAAGGCGTGTAGAAATAAGCGCCGCTCGGCTGATCCACCATTCCGTACCTCGCATCCCCTGCCACTCCCACTACCGCCATCGGATGCGTCGGATCGTATCCCATCGTGAAGTGCCGCCCAATCGGATCCTCGTGCGGCCAGTACTTCTCCGCCATGGTCTTGCTTACGATCGCCACATACGCGCCCTTCTTGTCGTCCGCATCCGTGAAGCTCCGCCCCTCCAGCAGCCGAATCCCGAGTGTCCGGAAATAATCCGTTCCAATCACGTTGTCGTTGATCGTGGGCGGCGCCTGTCCCGGCGGCGGCGTGTACCCTTCGATCGTCACCATGTCCGACCCCGTGTCGATCATGCCCATCGGGATCGACTGCGCCACCGTCGCCGATACCACACCCGGCAGGCTCCGCACCCGCGGCAGCATCTCTCTGTAGAACTCCAGCGACCGCGCTTCGTTGTACCCGATCTCGCTCGGGTCCATCATCATCGTCACCACGTTGTTGGGATTAAATCCCAGCTCCGCGTGCTCCGACTGCTGCAGTCTGCGCAGAAACAGTCCCGCGATCACCAGCAGCAGCAGAGCGGCTGCTACCTGCACCGTCACCAGCGCGTCCCGGAACCTGTGGCTGTGACCCGCAATTCCCCGACCGCCTTCGCGCAGCACCAGATTCAGATTCGCCCGCGCCAGCCGCACCGCCGGCACAATCCCCACCACCGCTCCCGCCGTTACCGCCAACACTGCCGAGAAGACAAATACGTGCCAGTCAAAGCTGAAGTCGAATCCGATCGGCAGATCCGTCTGCAGATTGATCGCCATCAGCAACCGGCTTCCCGCCATCCCCAGCGCGATCCCGCCCACACCGCCCAGCAGCGCCAGCAGCACACTTTCCGTCAGCATCTGCCGGACCAGCCGAAAACGACGCGCCCCCAGCGCCGAACGGATCACCATCTCCCGTTCCCGCACGGTCGCCCGCACCAGCAGCAGATTCGCCACGTTCACACACGCCAGCAGCAACACCAGCCCCGCCAGACTCAGAAAAATGGCTGCTATCGCGCTGAAGCTGTTGTCCTGATCCAGCGATCCCCCAACCCGCTCGGCTTGCAGCGAGAAAGCCCGCATCTGGGCGTCCCGCTCGTCCTCCGGATACGCCGCCGCCAGATTGCGCGCCGCCACCGCCAGCGCCGCGTCCGCCTCTTTTTCACTCACTCCAGTCGCCAGCCGCCCGAAGACCTGCATCCCCCGATTCGTCGTCTTGTTGAAGTCCGCCAGCGGCGTGTTCTCAATCGGCACAATCATCGCCAGCGGCAGATACGCCTGTACGTCCAGAATGCTGTTGAGCCCGCGATAGCTCTTCGGCGCCACGCCAACAATCGTCACCGGCTTTCCGTCCAGCGCCACCTGTCGGCCTATCACATGCTCATCGCCCCCGAAATGCGACTGCCAGTAGCCGTAGCTCAGCACCAGATACGGATCAGCCCCCGGCGTCACTCCCTCCGTCGGCTTAAAGAATCGCCCCAGCACCGGCTGCACTCCCAGTGCGGAAAAGTAATTCCCGGTCACGTAAACCGTGAACAGCCGCCCCGGCTGGCTTCCCGCCATGGTCATTCCATCCAGCCCGTACTGCGCGCCGAAGACCTCAGAGAACACTCCCTTCGTCTGCGCTGCCACCGCCTGCATCTCCGGCACCGAAACCTGCGGCTGGTACGGGCCGCCCTTCTGCCGAAATCCCACCGTCACCACTCGGCTCTCGTCCCTGATGTGCATTGACCGAAACAGCAGCCCGTTCACCATGCTGAAAATCGCAGTGTTTACCCCGATCCCCAGTGCAAGGGTCACAATCGCAACCACCGCGAATCCAGGATTGTGTGCCAGCTGTCGCACCGCGTACCGCAGATCGCGCCCCAGCTCTTCGACCGAAACCAGACTGTTCATCTTCCAGATCTCCTCACGAATCGCCGTCGGATTTCCCAGCTTCAGATACGCTCGCCGCCGCGCCTCTTCCGCCGACATTCCCCGCGCCCGGTTATCGTCGATCTCCTGCTCCAGGTGCGCTTCCAACTCGCGCCGCCGCTCCTCGTCCCACGCCCCACGCCGCCAGTACCGCCGGAAACTCATCGTTCCTCCACCCCGGGGCCCCCGCTCTGTCTCCTCGATCTTTCGAGAAGACAGAGCGGGAGGCCTTCACTCCACCGCCCGTCCCGCCTGCCCCAGTACCCGTCCAATCGCTTCCACCATCGACTGCCACCGGTTCGTCTCTACCGTCAGCCGCTTCCGCCCCGCCGCCGTCAGCTTGTAAAAGCGTGCCCTGCGGTTGTTCTCGCTCGCGCCCCAGGACGATGACACCCAACCGCGATCCTCCAGACGGTGCAGCGCCGGATACAGCGACCCCTGCTCGATCTGTAGTACGTCATCGGAGGTCTGTTCGATCACGTGCGCGATCGTGTGCCCGTGCGCCGGCCCCAGCACCAGCGTCCGCAGGATCAGCATGTCCAGCGTTCCCAGCAGCAACTCCTGTTCTTTCTTCCCCACCGGCCCTCCACATAG
>JBAUZR010000179.1:0-9511 GCA_049585375.1 Acidobacteriaceae bacterium | reverse complement strand
ATCAGCGAATACATCACCGGCACGATCAGGAGGGTGCCCACGGTAGCGAACAGGAGGCCGCCAATGACAGCCCGCCCGATGGGTGCATTTTGCTCGCCGCCTTCGCCCAGAGCCAGCGCCATGGGGAGCATGCCAATGATCATCGCGAGGGCCGTCATGCAAACCGGCCGCAACCGGGTCGAGCCTGCGATCAGCGCGGCCTGCTTTGCATCCCTGCTGTTCTCGCCTTCGCCGCGCAATTCGTTTGCAAAACTGACGACCAGGATGCTGTTGGCTGTAGCCACGCCAATGGTCATCAGCGCCCCCATCAGCGAGGGCACATTAAAGGTGGTCTGGGTGAGAAACAGCATCCATACAATGCCGGCGAAGGCCCCCGGAAGCGCCATCAGAATGATGAACGGAATGGTCCACGACTGGAAGTTCATGGCCATCAGCAGGTACACAAACACCACAGCCGCGGCGATCCCGACCTCCAGATTCGCGAAGGAGGTGTTCATCGTCAGCACCTGCCCACTCAGAAGGATCTCCACCCCGGGCGGGAGATGTTGTGAATCCTTCTTCACGATCTTCTGCACATCGCGGGCCACGCCGCCCAGGTCGCGCTGCTCCACGTTCGCGAACACATCCATGACGGGCATCCCGTTATAGTGCGAGACGGTTAGCGGCGAAACCTGCCGCTCGGTCTGCGAAACATTGGCTAACAACTCCTCAGTGGCGCCGGGCATCGGAGCCGTGACGGCGGTCTGTTCCAGGGTATCGAGGTTGTGCAGGCGGTACTGCGGCACCTGCACGATCACCGGGTATTCGACCCCGGTCTTCGGATCGAGCCAGAAATTCGGCGCAACCTGCCCGCTGCCTGAAAGAGACAGCAGTAAGTTATCGGAGACGTCTTTTGCCGTCAGTGCGAGTTCCTGAGCTTTGATCCGGTCCACGTTGATGTTCAGTTTGGGTGCATTGACTTCCTGCTGCATGAACACGTCCACCGCACCAGGAACATCCCTGATCTGCTCCTGCAGCCGTTCGGCGATTTGCGCCGTGGAGGCAGCGTCCTTTCCGCGCACCTGCACGTCGATCGGCGCGGGCAGCCCGAAGTTCAGCGTCTGATTCGTGATGTCGGCGGGTTCGAAGAAGACCGTCTCCTGGGGAAATTTCTCCGCGAAGTCCTGCCGCAGAATCTGCATCCATTGCTGCGTCGGCCGGTGTTTGGCTGCGAGAAGGACCAGCACATCGCCATCGCCGTTACTGGTTGTGTCGCTCGCCGAGTAAGCAAGGTTTACGCCCCCGGGCGGCAGCCCGATATTGTTGACGACCATCTGCAGCTGCTGCGGCGGGATCACGCGCCGAATTTCCTGGTCAACCCGCCGAAACACCTGTGTTGCCGTTTCGATCCGCGTGCCGGCTGGCGGCCGAACGTGAAACTCCATCTGCCCGGAATCCACATAGGGAAAGAAGTCCTGACCGATCACCGGAATCAGGGCCAGCGAGCCCACGACCATCATCGCGAACCCTGCCAGGGTCATCGTCCGATGCTCCAGTGCCCAGTCCAGTGCGGCCTTGTACTTCTCCGCGAACCAGTCGAAGCCGCGCTCGAACCCCTGGTGAAACCGCCAGATGGCGCCCCGGCTCAGTGGCGAATCTTTCTCCTGCCCCTGATAGAGCGGCACCTCTTTGGGCAGTAGGAAGTGCATCATCGTGGGCACCAGGGTTCGCGACAGTCCGTAGGAGGCGACCAGCGCGAGCACAACGTTCACGGCCAGTGGGGTGAAAATGTATTTGGCCGAACCGGAGAGCAGCGTCACCGGCACGAACACGATGCAGATTGACATGGTCGAAATCAACGCCGGCATGGCGACCTGTTCGGCGCTGTCCAGGATGGCCCTGGCCAGCGGCTTTTTTTCGCCCAGACCCAGATTGCGATGCGTATTCTCGATCTCCACGGTTGCATCGTCGACCAGCATGCCCACCGCGAGCGCCAGTCCTCCCAGCGACATGATGTTGATCGTCTCGCCGAGAGCCGAAGATACCGTAATCGCGAACAATACCGCCAGCGGAATGGATACGCTCACGATCAGCGTGCTTCGCCAGCTGCCGAGAAAGACCAGCACCATCATCGCGGTCAGAAATGCCGCTGTGATCGCCTCCTGCACCACGTCCCGGATCGAGGCCCGCACGAGCACTGACTGATCGAAGATCGGCGTCAGAGTCAGCGCGCTGGGCAGGCCGGCTTTAATGCGCGGAAGAGCCTTCCTCACCTCGTCAACGATGGTCAGCGTCGAAGAAGCGCCGTTCTTTATAACTGTTAACAGCGCCGACGCCTGCCCGTTCTCACTCACATAGCTTGTCTGGGGCTGGAATCCGTTATGAATCCAGGCAACGTCCTTCATCTGTACGACCGTGCCGTTCACCGGGCGGATGGGCAGCGCATTGAGTTCCGCAATCGTGCCTGGACTGCTGTTGGTTCCTACCAGGTATTCCCGGTCGCCCATCTTTTCCGTGCCCGAGGGCGTGACCAGATTCTGGCTGTTCAGCGCGGCCGATACGTCTGAGGCAGTCAGATGGTTCGCCACCAGTTGAACCGGATCGAGGTCCACCATGATGGATCGCTGCTCACCGCCATATGGCAGGGGCACTGCGGCGCCCCTGATGGTCGCAAGCTGCCCGCGAATAAAGTTCTGGCCGAGGTCATAGAGCTCGGTCTGGGAAAGCCCTTTTCCGCCCAGGCTCACCTGCACGATCGGAACGCTGGAGGCGTCATATTTGAGCACATAGGGCGGCAGGATGCCCGGCGGCATCAGGCGCAAAAGCGACTGCGCCAGGGCTGTGACCTGCGCAATCGCAAGATCCACCTGCACACCTGGCTGGAAATGGATTTTGATAACTCCGACACCGTTATAGGACTGCGACTCGGTGTGCTGGATGTTGTTGACGGTTGTGGGCAGCGCGCGCTCGCAGACTCCGACGATGCGCCTGGACATGTCCTCCGCGTCCATACCGCTATAGGTCCAGATGACGCTCACGATGGGGATATCAATGTCCGGCAAAATGTCTGTCGGCGTCTTCAGGATGGAGTCGAGGCCGAAGATTCCGATCAGCACGGCGACGATGACGAAGGTATACGGCCTCTGCAGCGCAAAGCGAACAATCCACATAAGCGCACTCCTCGCTTGCCGTTTTTGCGCAGACTATTTCTCTCCGCCTGCTCCTGAAGAGTCAACCTGCGCCTTTCGATTCACATATTTTTGTGAGGCCCTCACCCGACCGACTATCGCGTCCAGTCATTTTTTCGTTCTGTCAGGTTTGTATGGTCCCTGACGAGGAGTCCTGGCAAGTAGCGGATCCGTTGGTTTAACAGAGACGCTCCGGAATTCCGGTGCTGCAAGCATCACCAGAAAACACCGCATCATTATCCCCTGGTTCAGTCCCTGTTTTCTCGATGCAGTGCAATGCGACGGCGGGCACACGTCCCACCTTCCCGGCGGGGGGCTATAAAAGCAGCATTATCAATAATCAATCCTGGGCCGAATCGCGCGCCACAGAACTCTTCGCCTCCTTCCTGATTCCCTTTCGACAACGCCCGGAACCTCCTGGCGCACCTTGACGCGGCATACCTGAGCCGCGAGGGATGCTTGAGGAAGATCAGTCTGGAAACGAAGGGATGCGCCCCGTGTTGGCGTCCGTCTCTGCCGGTGTAAATTGGTGAATCCGCCCAGGTACTTAGGGCATTGCTGTTCAGAAATGAGCCTGGAGCAGGAACTGACACTTACATTCTGTAAGTCACTGCATTCTGCCCAATCCTATTGCGCGTCTAATAGCTTTTGTATGCCTGGCTGAATTGCCCGCCACGGCATGGTATGGATGAAGGCTGACACATCGTGTGCAGTGAGTGTCCCGGAACGTTCTGGGACATGTTGTGGAAGACGACGGCCGCGACCTCGAGACTCTTTCACGCGCTGCGTCATGCCGTTCCGCTAACCGGCTTCCGGATCCTCGTCGCCGCGCCGGCAGCCATTACCTTCATCGAGTGCGCCAGGAGGAACAGATGAAGCGCGCCGGGGCGGGCGGGGACGCGATGGGCATCGACCCGCACTCGGAATTCGGCGAGCGGTCCGAGTCCTTCGCCAAACAATACAGGTTTCCCTGGACGGCCTCGGCGGGCCGGTTATGCGGGTGATGGAAAGTCGATCACGATGAAGGTGATGTCGTCGGACCGACTGCGTTTGCCGGACTGCGCCCACTGAAGAGGTTTCTGGAAAATCGTAGAGGTCTCCAGCCACAGCAGAGAGGTCCAGGATTCTATTGAGCTGGTGCACCCCTCTTCAATCTCACATGGATGCACAGGCGCACGCGGCGGCTCTCGAAATTCCCCGACATTGGCGGCGTCAGCATTCCGTCCTCTCAAGAGCGCACGCGTGACAATCCTCGGACGCGCCACCGCACGTTTCACAAGGCGCCCCCAACGAGCGGACTGCCATGCGGCAATCGGTGACTGCTGCGATCATCGATTTTCGCGAACAGTCGCCACGGGATTGAGATGGCTATAGGCGTGCAATACACCCGAAGGGAGATTCTGGGTATGAACGACAAAAAGATCAGCAGGCAGAACACGCAACTGGGTTTAATCGGGCTTGGACTGATGGGCAGCCGCATCTTTGGCCGGTTGAACTCGATGGGCTGGAGGGTTCGAGGATGGAATCGGAGCGAGCCGCCAACCCTTCCCCTGAGGCGTATGGGATTCGATATTGTGGATACCCTTTCTTCGCTCGTTCACAGTACCGATGTCTTGTTATCGTCCCTTGCAAACGATGATGCTGTTCGGGCGGTTTACTTCGGATCGAATGGAGTCTTCGCCAATCTTCAGCCCGGGAAGATCATCCTGGAGATGAGCACTATCTCGCCTGACCTTTCCGCCCAGCTTCACGAGGCGGCAACCAGCCGCGGGGCATATTTGATCGATCTTCCCATTTCCGGATCAACACCCGCCGTCGAAGCGGGTGCAGTCACGTTGTTCGCCGGAGGTCAGCAGGAGATATTCGACCAATGTGTTCCGATCTTCCAGTCGATTGCGAAGCAATGGTATCGGATTGGGCCGGCTACTGCCGGCGTTCGCATGAAACTCGTGGTCAACCTCCTGCTTGGCGTCAACATGGCGGCCATTGCTGAGGCTGTATCTCTGGGTCAGCACCTGAACCTCGACCACGACATTCTTCTGGATGTTCTTCCCAGGACGGCCGTGATTGCTCCGGCCTTTACGGGAAAGTTCGCAAAGGTCAAAGCCGGCGACTTTAGTCCGCAGTTTCCGCTCCAGCTCATGGCCAAAGATCTGCGCCTGGTGCAAGCCGCTGCGCTCGACTCACACGCGGATTTGCCGGCAACCCAGGCGGCGAGCGACCTGTTCGAGGGAGCCCTTGCCAACAGCGGTGAACTCGATCTTTCAGCTCTCATTCCTTATGTTTCCAAACGCGGTCCGCTCCTCGCGGAATCAGCTCACAGGCCCGACCCTGCATTGAACAAGCGGAAACGGGGCGAGATCCCGCATGAGGAGAAGTTGGTGATGCCCTGAGCGGCATACGCCTGCCAACTAAAGCACAAATAACGAAGGGAGGATCATGAGGGTTCGCATGCTTGCGATGGCCCTGCTGCTGTGCACGAGCAGCGCCTGTGTCAATTTCCCGACACCTGGCCGACTGACACTGCGTTAAAACAGTATCCCTGTTGATCAGTCCATCGCCGCGCGCAGGAATGTGGAAGAGATGCCGACACGAAACCAGGGCGCATTTTCGCTGCTCTGACGCAGGGATCGGGGATCTGCCGGGATTTTAGCCGGTATTCCTCTTCTGAGTGGGTTCGGAATGTCAGTTGCTAGTGATGTACCAAGAGGGTGCGACGTGGTCGAACTGATCGTCGATGAAGGGCCGTACACGGCAGGGGAGAACGAACTCCTGATTGAAGTGCTCACGCGTGCCGGCAAACAAATTCCCCACATCTGCTATCACGCGCAGCTGGGGCCAATCCAGACCTGTGATACCTGCATCGTCGAGGCGAATGGCAGGCTGGTGCGCTCGTGCGCCACACGCGCCGAAGACGGCATGCGTGTCTCGACCAGCGCGCCGCGCGCCACGGCGGCACAAGCGGAGGCCTTCGATCGCATTCTCAGCGATCACCTTCTCTACTGCACCGTCTGCGACAACAACAACGGCGACTGTGAAGTCCACAACACAACGAAGCTCCTGGCTGTCGAGCATCAGAAGATCCCATTTCAGTCAAAGCCGTACGAAGTCGATCAGTCGAACCCCTTCTACCGTTACGACCCGAGTCAATGCATCCTGTGTGGGCGCTGCGTCGAAGCGTGCCAGAATGTCGAGGTCAACGAGACGCTCTCCATCAACTGGGAAGATCCGAACCCCAGAGTTGTGTGGGACGGCGGCGTCCCGATTGGCGAATCCAGCTGTGTCTCCTGCGGTCACTGCGTTACCGTCTGCCCCTGTAATGCATTGATGGAGAAAACCATGCTGGGCCAGGCAGGCTTCTTCACGCGCCTGCGTCAGTCCGCGCTGGGCGCCATGATCGATGTGGTCAAGGGCGTGGAGCCCGAGACCGGTTACGGGTCCATCCTGCAGGTCTCCGAGATCGAATCGGCGATGCGCGAGCACCGGGTGAAGAAGACGAAAACGGTGTGCACCTACTGCGGCGTGGGCTGCAGCTTCGACGTGTGGACGAAGGATCGCCACATCCTGAAAATCGCCCCCGAAAAAGGTCCGGCCAACGGTATCTCCACCTGTGTCAAGGGAAAGTTCAGTTGGGGACACATCAACAGCCCTGACCGGCTGACAACGCCGCTCATCCGCGAACACGGACAGTTTCGTCCCGCAGGCTGGGACGAGGCGCTGGCCCTGATTGCACGCCGCTTTTCCGAAATCAAAGCGGAATCAGGACCCGACGCGCTGGGATTCATCTCGTCGTCCAAGTGCACCAACGAAGAAAGCTTCCTCCTCCAGAAGCTGGCGCGGGCAGTTGTCGGCACAAACAATGTCGATAACTGCTCGCGTTACTGTCAGTCGCCGGCCACCATGGGGCTCTTTCGCACAGTGGGATATGGCGGCGACTCGGGATCCATCTCCGACATCGCGCAGGCCGATCTGGTGCTGATTATCGGCAGCAACACTGCGGAGAGCCATCCCGTGATCGCTACCCGCGTGAAAAGCTCGCATAAGCTGCGCGGGGCCAGGCTGATCGTCTCCGACATTCGCCAGCACGAAATGGCGCAACGTGCCGATGTCTTCCTGCATCCGCGACCGGGCACCGATCTGGTTTGGCTCAACGCCGTTAGCCGCTATCTTCTCGATAACGACCTCGCGGATAAGGAGTTCCTGAATCAGTGGGTGAATGGGCTGGATGAGTTCCGAAGGAGTCTGGAGCCCTTTACCATGGAGTACGCCGCCGCGGTCACCGGGCTTTCGGTGGAGACCCTCACCGGCGTCGCCCGGATGATCGCCGCTGCGAAGAGGATGTGCGTTCTCTGGGCCATGGGCATCACCCAGCACGTTCAGGGGTCCGATGGTTCGACGGCCATCTCTAACCTTCTCCTGATCACCGGGAATTACATGCGGCCGGGGACGGGTGCCTATCCGCTGCGCGGCCACAACAACGTCCAGGGCGCGAGCGATCACGGCTCCATGCCCAACATGTTCGCCGGTTATCAACCAGTGGACGATCCGGAGGTGCGCGCACGTCATGAAGCCGCGTGGAACGTGAAGCTCCCCGCGACCAGAGGTCTCGACAACCACCAGATGGTGGACGCCATTCATGAAGGCAATCTCAAGGCGATGTACATCATCGGCGAAGAGATGAGCATTGTCGATTCGAACGCCAATTATGTCGAGGAAGCCTTCTCGAAACTCGACTTTCTTGTTGTGCAGGATATCTTCTTCAGCAATACCTGCCGCTTTGCCGATGTGGTTCTCCCCGGTGCCCCGAGCCTCGAGAAAGACGGCACCTTCACCAGCACCGAGCGGCGCATTCAGCGGCTCTATCAGGTGTTGGAGCCGCTCGAGGGCTGCCGGGCCGACTGGGTCATCATTCGCGACCTGGCGAATGCAATGGGGGCTGGCTGGAATTACCAGCACCCCTCCGAGATCATGAGTGAAATCGCCGCACTGACGCCGCTCTTCGCGGGTGTGAGCTATGACCGCCTCGAAGGCTACAAGTCACTGCAGTGGCCGGTCACCGCCGATGGCGCCGACGAGCCGCTTCTGTATAAAGAGAGGTTTGCCTTCCCGGATGGCAAAGCGCGCCTGTTCCCCGTCGGGTGGATCGGTCCAATTGAAAAACCCGACGATGAGTATGACCTGCACCTGAACAACGGCCGTCTCCTCGAGCATTTTCACGAAGGAAACCTCACTTACCGCACCGAAGGCATCCGCCAGAAGACCCCGGATGTTTTCGTTGAAGTATCGCCTGAACTGGCCGAACTTCGCGACATTCAGAACGGCTCATGGGTGCAGCTCATCTCCCGTTATGGACAGGTGCGGGTGCGGGCCCTGGTCACCGATCGCGTGAGCGGGACCGAGTTGTACATGCCGATGAACTCGGTCGATGCGGCGGTGAATCGCCTCACCGGAAGCCACGTCGATGCCGTAACCAACACGCCGGCTTATAAAGAGACGAGCGTTCGCCTCAAAGTACTTGGTCACGGCGACAGTCCCCTCCCGCGCTCCAATTTCCGCTTCGGCCACCCGACACCGCAACAGGGCGTGGAAGTGGAGCGCAAGTGGCAGCGCAGCGACTACCGCATGCCCGGAAACGGTCTGGTCCGGATTCAGGCTGCACCGAAGGAATAGCTCACTATGGCTCAACCCATTCCTCTGAAAGTCGCTCCTCGCAATCTGCAGGAGGAACTGCGTTCGCGAATGGAGCGCGCTCCCGACGAACACGCCGAGGCCATCCTCGCCGCTTACGCGCTGCTGCAGGAGATGCACAACCAGGGTGTTCTCGACATTGCGCGCGGAGTGCTGAGTGTCCAGAATGAGATCCTGCAAACGGTGGCGGCCGACGCCAGCATTCCCGAGTCGGTGCGGGCGATCAGGAACCTCCTGTTCTGCCGGCGGATTCTTGGCGGCATCGAACCGGAGCGCTTCCAGGCCATCTTCGAAGCCATCCCCGAGGGAATCGCTCAGGCCACCGCGGTGCGCAGGAAACCGGACTCAGTGTTCGGCCTGCTGCGACGTCTTATTTCGCGCGAGAGCCTGCGTGCGATGGCTGCCGCAATCGACCTCCTGCACTGCCTCGGAGGACGCCTTCTCGCGATCGACGGGACATCTCCGACGCCGAAATCTACTTCCTCCGGGAAAGCGTGAAGACAAATCGTTGGACCGTTTGTCCGGTAATTGCGCAGCAGGTAACACCGGCTGAGTTTTTCGCGGGACCTGGTCGTCACAACGAAGGGGGTGTCGCTTGCCAGGAAGGAATCGAAAAAACACACCGCATCCGGTCACCTCCGGCCTCACGTTCGCTG
>JBAUZR010000178.1:0-8946 GCA_049585375.1 Acidobacteriaceae bacterium | reverse complement strand
CGGAAACGTCTACGGCGCCGTGGTGCGGCGCCAGATGCTCGAAAAACACATCAAGAAGTAGCGTCCGCGATCCCTCAGAACACGTATTTCATCGCGAACTGCATGATGCGCGGGTCGCCGGCGAGAGTCGTGATGCTGGCCACGCTGCCGCTGGTGATGTTCCCGTTGGGCTGACCGAACTCCGGAGTGTTGGTCACATTGAAGACCTCCCAGCGTGCCTGCACGTTCCAGCCCTCGGTGATGGGGAAGTTGCGCAGCAGAGAAGCATCGAAGACATCGACGTCCGGGCCGGAGAGGGTGTTCCGTCCCACGTTGCCGACCGCGCCGACCGCTGTGGTGGCGTAGGCGTCAGTGAGACCTGTGGAAGCATGCTCTGCACACGTCGAGTCCTTGCTGGCGAAGAACCAGCAGTCGGGATCGCCAACGGTGTGCGGTTGGCCGATCAGATTCGGCGTGGCGGTGGTGTAGCCGTAGGGATCGAGGATGGAGTTGTGGTTGCCGTCGTTCTCATTCACCTGGAAGGGGTGGCCGCTGTAGTAGGTGTAGACGCCGGCGGTTTCCCAGTTGCCCAGAACCCAGGAAAGCGGTCCGTGCTGGAGCATGGCCTGGCCGCGGCCGAAGGGGAGATCGTAGACGTAGCTGGCTGCGATGCGGTTGGGGATGTTGAAGTCGCTGAGCCCATACCAGGTCGCGTAGTTGCGGCCGTCGGGCGCATCGCCGGAGTTGGACTCTAACTCTTCCGGCGTGTTATCGAGACTGCGGGAGTGGGTGAAGGCGGCTCGGATTTCCAGACCCTTCGCCATGTGGTGAGTGAGGCTCGCCTGCAGACCGTTGTAGTTGCCGTAGCCGATGGGTGAGGTCCACTCAATTTGGCCATAGTTCGGATAGGGGACGACACCGGTGCTGACCCCGCCGGAGATCAGCGGCTGGTTGTAGTCGCGGATAACGTCGAGGTGGGTGGATTTGGTGCCAACGTAGTCGACTTCCCCCACCCAGTTCTGGCCGACCTGGCGCTGGACGCCGAAGCTCCACTGCTGTACGTAGGGATCAGGATCGGATAGCGGGACCGAGCGGATGTGATACGCAGTGAGATTGCTGAAGTCGACCGTGGAGGGATCGAGGAAGTTGGAGGGGAATCCGGTGGAGGGGCTGAGGACGGGCGCAGTGTTGCTGACGAGTTGTTTGTTGATGAGGAAGGGTGGATTGAGTGCGAGCTCGTCTTCGCTGCCGATGCGCTCAAACAGCGTGTAGTAGATACCATAACCGCCCCGGACGACGGTTTTGGTGTCCGGCGAAAAGGCGAAGCCGACGCGCGGTCCGAAGTCTTTCGTGTTGGGATGAACAATAGCACGATCCTGCACAGAACCTGCCTTCGCGAAGAGCAGCGAGCCGGAACCGGGATCGAAGTCGGCCATGCGGTTCTGGCCTTCCATCGGCGGCGTCGCGAAATCGTAGCGAAGTCCAAGATTCAGGGTGAGCCGCGGCGTCACCTTCCAGTCGTCCTCAAAAAAGCCGGAGGCCATCCACAGGCGCTGGTCGACGAAGAAGACGTTGGTGAGTGAGGTGGTCTGTGTGTACCCGAGAAGTCCGTCAGCGTAGGAGAGCCCGGTGCCGGAGACGCATTTGCCCGGCGCGCTGTGCTGACACGTGAAGACACCGGTGTAGTCGAGATCCCCTCGCGTGCTGGGCTCATCCTGAAAGAGGTTGCGCATCGGCAGATAAATGCTGACGCCGGCTTTGATGGTTTGGCGGCCCAGAACTTTCGAGAGCGTGTCGTTGTACTGGTACTGCATGGGGACCTGCTGCTTGGGCAGGAAGTCGGGCGATCCTTCGAAGGCGTAGTTGGAGAACTCCGTGAGCGGAATGCCGCCGCCGATAGCGGGGCTGTTGGGAATGCCGGGGACGAAGCTGCCCGCGGTTTGTGGAAGGTTGAACGGCTGCTGCTCGGCGAAGGAGTAGTCCCGCACCCATCCGAAGCGGAATTCGTTCACCATGCTCTGGCTGATGATGTGAGTCCAGCCGAGGACCGCGCTGTAGGCCTTGAGGGTCTGATTGCCCCACGCCGAAGTGGAGCTGCCATCCGCAAGTCCGCCCAGATAGCCGGGGATATCGCGCTGGCGGGTGGAGTAGTTATAGCGGACGAAAATGTTATCGGCTGCGGACGGATTCCAGTCGACGCGGGCGTCGTAGTTGTTCTCGAAGTCGGTGAGCGGGGCGTTGATGATGTAGTTGTTCAGATCGGGCGGGCTGCCCGCGGTGGTGGTGTTCGGCAGCGGGAAGAGCGCCATCAGCTTCTGCATCGTGGGATCGAGGCTGCTCTGAGGAACGGTGTTGTTCGCAAAGGCCCGGCAGTTGGATCCGGAGAAGGCAGGCTGGCAGGTGGTCGGGTCGTAGATGGTGGGATAGGTAAGTCCCAGACTCGCTGCGGTGGCGGGGCTGAAGTCTCCGATGCGCTCGTTGGGCAATGGCACGGTGCTGGTCCGCAGGACACCCTGCTTGATGCGCGTGCCTTCGTAGTCGAAGAAGAAGAAGAGCTTGTTCTTGACGATGGGGCCGCCGATATTGCCGCCGAACTGGTTCTGGTTATACTTCGGCTTCGTCAGTCCGTGGCGATCCGAAAAGAAGTCGTTCGCGTCGAAGTAATTGTTGCGTACGTATTCATAAGCGAGGCCATGAAACTGGTTCGTGCCGCTCTTGGTATTCACTGAGACCACGCCGCCCGGGCTTCGTCCGTACTCGGCCGAATAAGGATTCGTGATGACATTGAACTCGGCAATCGTATCCAGCGAGGGATGTGCGGATTCCGTGCTCAGTTCCTGCACGTTCTCTGAAAATGTGTTGTTGTCGATGCCGTCGAGGATGAAGTCGTTCTGCAGAGAGTGAATGCCGTTCACGTTGAAATCGCCGACGCGGCCGGCCGAGGTTGCGCCGCTCTGCTGCGTGAATCGGCTGATCTGCACGCCCGGAACCACGCGCAGAAGATCGTCCCAGTTCCGCAGCGCAAGAGGCGTTTGTTCGATCGTGGTGGAGCCGATCTCATCGCCGATCGAGGCGTCGTCGGGCGAAAGAAGAGGGGCGGCGGCCTGGACCTGGACGGTTTGCTGGGTAGAGCCCACCTGAAGATGAAAATCCTCGCGCGCCCGCTGCCCGACGGTCAGAGTGATTTTTGCGGTTTGCGACTGGAAGCCGGAATCGCTGATGTCGATGGTGTATTGCCCGATAGGGAGATCCTGGAGGGAATAGGCCCCTGCCGCATCCGTCTGCGCGGTCCGTTTGTAGCCGGTCGCGTTGTCGATCACATCGATGCTGACATGCGGCAGGGCGGCACCGCCGGGGTCCAGGGCCAGCCCGGACAGGCTGGCGGTGTTCACTTGTGCCTGGGCGCTCAGCCCTAACGCTAGAACGATAAGGGCCGAAGCAACTCGGGACGAGACAGAAGGCATGGAGGCAATCCTCTCTTCGCTGTTTTTAGTTGATATTGAAGGGGAGTTTGTCGGGCTGAAGTCGCGATCTGCCCGACATAAATCGCATTAGGCCGTCACTCAAATCTCTCCGGGAGAGATGACAGCCTGGTAAACATCCTGTGAACAGGACTTCAAAACCCGAATGCAGCGCCACCGAATGCGAACTTTTTCGCGAGACCGCCTGTCTGCCTGCGCAAGGCAACACGGCAATTGGGCATATACGTCACCGGATCGCTGATCCGGTTGCCTTCAGCGCTGCCGTTCCCCCCGCCCGTGTCAACTTGCCGAAAAACCGGCGCTCGATCCAAAAACCAGGAGAGGGGCTGAGTGCGCGCATCGCGTCAGCCGTTGACGCACAGCCGATAGCGCCGTCACCTCTTAGCCGCGCAGGTTCAGGAGACGACCTCTTTACGACAAAGTCCCGCCCCCGATGTGAGAAGGCTGTCGGTTCGGGGAAGCCCTATCTGCCTCCTGCCTGGAGCTGGCTAAGCTTGCTTTTGAGGTCCTGGAGTTTCTGGCCGGCCTCGGCAAGCTTGCCCTGCGCGGTGAGGCTCTGGTAATCAGCGAGATCCTGGGCAGCGGCGGCGATGAGGGCGGCACGATTGGAACTGATCGAACCATTTGCCGCGGACGGCGCCGGTTGTCCTGACGGCCCGGACGAGGCGGATGAGCTGGATTGCGATGGGCCAGCGGTTGCGGTGAGAGACGACGGCTGGCCTCCGAAGAGCGCAGCGAGGGCAGTTTCGAAGTTAGCTCCGTAGGCGAGGCGATCCTGGAGCGCGAGGACCACCAGGCGGAGCTCCGGCATGGGGCTTTGCTGGGCCTGAAGATAAATGGGCTCCGCATAGAGGAGCGCGTGGCCGCAGGGGATCACGAGCAGCGTGCCGCGTCGGACATGCGAGCCCTGCTGGTTCCAGAGAGTCAGCTGACTGGACAGCGTGGCGTTCTGATCGATGCGGGCCTCGATCTGCATGGGGCCGTCGACGAGCCGGGTCTTGGGGAAATCGTAGACCACGGCGGTGCCGTAGTGGACGCCATCGCTGCGGCCGGCGATCCAGCCGATGAGATTGTTGCGGTTGGCCGGCGTGAACGGGAGGATCTCCACGAACTCGGCGGAGGACGCGCCGGGGAGCTTCATGAGGACGTAGTTGGGCTCCATGGTCTGCGTCTGCTGATCGCCGGAGTCACTGACGCCCAGCTCGGTGGCGACGGTCCAGAGATCCTCGCGGTTGTAGAAGACCTCGGGATCGTTCATATGGTAGAGCCCATAGACGGAAGCCTGCTCTTCCAGCAGGAGCTGGGGGTAGCGGACATGGCGGCGCAGGTCAGAAGGCATCGCCGATGCGTCGCGAAAGAGCGACGGGAAGATGCTGCGCCAGGCGCCGATGATAGGGTCGCGGGGATCGAAGACGTAGAAGGTAGTTGTGCCGTTATAGGCGTCGACGACCACCTTGACGCTGTTGCGCATGTAGTTGATGGTGTCGTCGGCGAACGGATAACTGGCGGAGTCAGGATAACTGTCGGAGGTAGTAAAGGCGTCCAGTATCCAGTAGAGGCGGCCATTGTCGCCGATAACGATGTAGGGGTCCGCGTCAAAGTTCAGAAAGGGGGCGAGCGCCGTGACGCGGTTGAGGATGTTGCGGCGCATCAGCAGGCGGCTCTCGGCGGTGATGTCGTCGCTGAACGGGACCTTCCAGAGGTCGCCGCGATCGGCGGCGATGAGGGTCCGGCGGAGCATGCTGCCAAGAACGATGCCACCCGTTCCCTCATACGAGGTGAGGTTGTTGGCCTGGCCCTGGGGGTAGTTGAACTCCTTCTGGCGGGTCTTCACGTAGACATCGGAATTGGTGAGTTCGCCGTAGTAGATCTCCGGCTGCGTGACGGAGAGGCCCGGTACGGTGCTCTCGACCGGCATGTTACTCAGGTAAAGCGTCGGCAGGCCTTCCGGCGTGAAGCCGTTCACGGGGTTCATGGTGATGCCGTAGCCGTGGGTGTAGATGAGCTTCTCATTGATCCAGTTGCGGCTGCTCTCGGGCAGCTTGTCGAGGCTCAGCTCGCGGACCGCAAGCATCACCTCGCGAAGATCGCCGTTCAGCGTGTAGCGGTCGATGTCAATGTCGGGGAAATCGTAGTAGGTGCGAATCTCCTGGATCTGACGAAGAGTGCTCTGAAGGGCCCGCCAGTCCCAGAGGCGGATATTTCTCAGGGTGACCTGGTTGTGGTCGGGATCGGCGGCATCGGGTGTGATCTCGGCGGGGAACTCTTCCCGGCTGATACGGTCAAGATCCCAGGCCTGACGCGTCCAGGCGATGTTCCAGGCGATGTAGGGCTTCTCGCGGTCGAGCTGGTTGGGTTTCACGATGAAGCTGTTGACATACCAGCCCACCAGCTGCACGACGATGAAGCAGGCCAGCGCGGGAACGACGGCGGCTACCAGACGTCCCGGACGCGCAGCGGTAAAGACGTTGCTGGCGGCGATGGCCGCTCCGAGGAGCAGAGCGAAGGCCACGATGAGCATACCGGTAATCGTGATGTGTGCGTCGGTGTACGCAATGCCGCTGAAGATGGTGTGCGCGGCAAAGAGCGCACCGAAGCGGCCGAGGTACACCTGGACGCTGAACATCACGAGGAAGAAGGAAAAAGCGATCGAGATGCCACCCCAGGGCAGCGGGAGGATGAGGCTGTCTTTTTCCCGGGCCATGGCCCGCGTGCTCCCGGAGAGAAGCAGGAAGGCGCCGGCGGCGATGACCGCGATAACTGCGAGGACCATCAGCCAGCCGGCGACGAGCTGCCAGGCAGGCAGGGTGAAGAGATAGAAACTGACCGGCCTGCCGAAGAAGGGATCGAGGCGGGGTGCGGCAGCGCGCGGTGCGTACCAGAAGAGGGCGAATGTCGGCCAGTCGGCCATCAGCGCCATGCCGCTGATGAGCGCGATGCCCAGGGAGAGGACCATGCCAAGAATGCGCAACACGCGGCGCAAAGGCAGGCTCAGGCGCTGTTGTCCGATGAAGACGGCGCGGTCGTGGGGCAGGTCGGCCTGGTGCAGGCGCCAAAGGGTAAGGAAGCAGCCGTAGAGAATCACGAACGTGAGGATGAAGGTAACGACGAAGACGCCCCACTGCAGGCCAAGGCTCTTCCAGAAAACGTCGCGATAGCCGAGAGAGCCAAACCAGAGGGATTCGACAAAGTATGAAAGTGCCGAACTGCTGCCGAGGAAGATGACGACGATGATAAGAACGGGGATAAGGAAGAAGCGGTTGGAGCGGGGCTTGCGGCCAGGGATCTCGATCATTCGATGCACAGGTTGTCCTTCTCCCACCAGCGAATTCAGCTGGAGTAAGACCGCAATTGTACGCCGCATCGCGCGTCTTACAGCGTTCTGCGGGCGCAGCGAGAGAATTCGAGCACTCCATCTCGGTAGCGGAACTGCCTGACTGATACCTCAACTAAATAGGGAAGCCGCAGCACCATCGGGGCGCAGGATGGCGTCCATGCACCGTCTCACCGGGATGAAGGAGATGCGGCGGGCCGGAAAAGTCACGGGCGACGCCCTCCAGGGCTTCGGTAGTTCTTGACAGAACATAGTAACGAAGTATGCAATAGCGTCCGAGTAAATTCATGGAGGCTCCCCGATGTCTGCACTCCCCCACAAGATTCGGACGTTGCGAGAAGGTCCTGTGTTCTGGAAGCGGTACCAGTTTTTCCGCGCTGCGATGAAAGCGATTGCACCGCGCCATCTCGCGGCGATCCTTATCGTACTGGCGACGAGCGGAACGCTCCTCTATGGGCAGGCGACCAACGGAACCATCAACGGAACCGTTACCGATCAGAGTGGTGGGGTAGTCACCGGAGCTGCCGTAACACTGACAAATACGGGCACCTCCGACACCCGGAGGGCGACGACGAACGGATCGGGCTTTTACGAATTCACCAACCTGCCGCCCGGACCCTATAGCCTGGTGGCGCAGAAAGCAGGCTATCAGCGGCTGGTGCGCCAGCCGATCACACTGCAGGTCGCGGGCACCTTGCTCATCGATATGACCCTGTCAGTGGGGCGCGAGAATCAACAGGTGATGGTAACCGCGACGACGCCGCTGATCCAGGCGGAGAGCGATACACTCGGGGCGGTGGTCGACCAGAGGGAGACCAACGAGATTCCGCTGAACGGACGGAACCCCATGGCTCTGGTCGCGCTGGTGCCCTCGGTAGTGCCGCAGGGCCAGTCAGAGCAGACCCCGACTGGCACGAATCCCTTTGGGTGGGGGAACTATCAGATCGGCGGCGGGTTCGCGAACCAGAGCGTGACCTATCTTGACGGCGCGCCCGTGAACACCGAGTACATCAATCTGACCGCTCTGATCCCCACCCAGGATTCGCTGCAGGAATTCAAGGTGATGACCAACAATTTGCCCCCGGACTACGGGCGGCTGGCGGGCGGAGCGGTGCAGTTCAGAACCAAGTCGGGTACGAATACCCCGCACGGATCGGCGTACGAATATCTCCGTAACAAGGTGCTCAATGCGAATACCTTTTTCGGGAACCAGGCACATTTGCCCAATCCGGCTTTCACCCAGAATCAGTTCGGCATCAATCTGGGCGGTCCGGTTTACATTCCGCACATTTACAACGGGCGGAACCGAACGTTCTTTTTCGTGAGCTGGGAGGGATTTGCGCTGCGGCAGGGGGTGACCTACAAGCAGACTGTGCCCACGGCTGCAGAGCTGACGGGAGACCTGTCGGATCTGAACACGCCCATCTACGATCCAACGACCACATGTGGAGTAGCGGGGGGACCGCCATGCAATCCGGGAGAGCCGCAATACAACCGGACGGCGTTCAGTGGAGGAGTGATTCCCAGCGCACGGCTGAACCCGACATCGCTCGCCTATCTTAAGGAGTTTTTCCCAGCGCCCAACGTTCCCGGGGCCGCGCCGGGGACACCGAACTTCACAACCACCGGGAGTGCAGGAGGCAATAACTACGAGACGGTCGTGCACATCGACCAGAACGTGTCGAGCAGGCAGCACATCAGCGGGCGGTACACGTGGTGGAAAAACAACAACCTTCCCACCGTCGCATTCAACGGCATATGTGAGGACCGTTGTGGAGAGCTATTCACGACCAACAGCTTCGTCCTGGCCGATGACTATGCGTTCAGCCCGAAGACGCTCCTCGACCTTCGCATCAGCTATATGCGTTTCAACTACTCCCGCTCGCCGCTGCTGAACAACTTCGATCTCACTACGATCGGCCAGTCGCCAGCTCTGAACAGTCAGGTCGAGTATCCGGGGCCGCCGGTAATGGTGATTACGGGCTTCGATCCGCAGGGCATTTTCAACAGCCAGGGAGCGGACAGCACAATCCACAACGCGACCGATGACGACCGGATTTCCGGATCGCTGACGAAGTTTATCGGGAACCATACGCTGTCGTTCGGCGGCGAGTTTCTGCGCGCGACCTTCAACTATGTCCAGAACAATAT
>JBAUZR010000177.1:0-12232 GCA_049585375.1 Acidobacteriaceae bacterium | reverse complement strand
GGGCTCTTCAGGGAGGCTGAAGAAAACTTTGTCGGCCGCGCGAACGGGAGCGCGGTGGATGCGGTTGCCGCGGGCGCGGCACGGCGCAGATGTCCCTGCTGGCGCAGGAGTCCTTGAGGGACCGGGCGCGGCAACGCATGAGCGTGCGCAACGCAGGGTGCGCATGCAAAACATGAATGGAAGTCTTCGACAGGGAAGGAGATCGCGGGAATTATGCCTTCAAACAGGGAAAGGCGGATCGCGAAGCCTTATCTTGTGTCACGATAAGGTTGTTCATCCATTGAGACACAGCGCTAACAAAAAAGCAAGAGCGGATGTTCCGTTGGCGCTGGATATTTACCAGGGAGTCGAACAACGTTGGAAGATTCAGGGCTGATGCACGAAGAGACCACGACCAGCGACATCGAGCTGCTGCACGAGATCGGGAGCCGGATGGCGGCGGCCGATCCGTTCCACGAAGTGCTGGAGCGGGTGATCGAGATGGTGACCGCGGCGGTGCGCTGCGATTCCTGCTTTTTGTATGTGCTGGAGAGAGACAAGCTGGTGCTGCGGGCGTCGAAGAATCCGCACGAGGATGTCGTGGACCAGATGGTGATCGACATGGGCCAGGGCGTGACCGGCTGGGTGGCCGAACACAAGCAGACGGTGGCGCTGGCGGCGCGGGCCTGGGCCGATCCGCGGTTTGCGCGTTTTCCGGCGCTGCCGGAGGACCGATTCGAGGCGTTCCTGGCGGTGCCGATTTTGTGCCGCGGCAAGCTGGTAGGCGCGATCAACATGCAGCATCGGGAGTCGCACCATCACTCGAAGCGGGAGATCCGGCTGATTACGATGATCGGCTATCTGGTGGGCGCCGAAGTGGAGCTGGCGCGCATGGAATACGAGAAGACGCAGCTGGCCGCGCAGCTGGAGACGCGCAAGGTGATGGAGCGGGCGAAGGGCCTGCTGCAGCGCGAGCTGAAGATCGATGAGGAAGCGGCGTACCTGATGCTGCAGAAGCAGAGCCGGCAAAAGCGCAAGCCGCTGCGGGAGATTGCCGAAGCCATCATTTTGATGGACGACCTGCGGAAGGGGAAGAAGTAGGGGAGCCGGTCGCCAGTGCCCAGTTGCCCGTGCCCAGTTGCCAGTCGCCGGTCGCCAGTGCCCAGTTGCCAGTTACCAGTTGCCAGTCCCCAGTGCCCAGTTGCCAGTCCCCAGTTGCCAGTCCCCAGTCCTTAGGGCAGTGTTCCTTTTGAGCCGCGAGGTTCTCGCTCGCGGATTCGCTCTGATCTGTCCAATTCTGAACAGTTGAATGCGGGAGCGGACAGGAGTGTGTCCGGCCGGGATGTGTAAGGGGCGTGTTTTCAGAACCGCGGGCGCGGCCTCATTTGGAACCGGAACTGCCAGTGCAAACGTACGTATCTTTCATGCGCCTCACCAGGGCGTCTCAAGGAGCGACACTTGCTGGCTGATCTGCGGTACGCCTTTCGGCAACTGGTGAAGGCGCCGGGGTTCGCCCTGACCGCGGTGCTGACATTAGCGCTGGGGATCGGCGCGAACACGGCGATTTTCAGCGTAGTGAATGCGGTATTGCGGCATCCGGCGGGTGTGGACCGTCCGGAGCAGGTGGCGGTGCTGCACACGCACTACACGATGTTCACGCTGGATGTTCCGGACGTATCGATCCCGGTGTATGCGGCCGCGGCCGGCATGCACAACCTGGTCGATGCGGCGGCAGTGGAGCAGACGAGCAGCTTCAACATCGAGCGCGACGGGCGGGCGGAGCATGTGCCGGCGGCTCAGGTCTCATGGCAGTGGTTCCGAATTTTCGGGGCCCAGCCGATTTTGGGAAGGACATTCACGGCTGACGAAGATCAGCCGAACGCCGGACCGGTGGCGGTGCTGAGCTACGGGATGTGGCAGCGCGTTTTCGGCGGGCGGCGGGATGTGGTGGGGCAGACACTGCTGCTGGATCAGAAGCCGTATCGCGTGGTGGGCGTGATGCGGAGCGATTTTGCATGGCCACGCAAAGCAGAGTTATGGGTGCCGATGGCGTTGCCGTCGGACGCTTTCAACCTGAACAATTTTTTCAACGAACAGTACTTCGCGGCGACGCGGCTGCGCGAAGGCGTGCCGGTGCAGCAGTTCAGCGCGGAGCTGAGCACCAGGCTGTGGCAGGAGCTGCGGCCGAGGCCCGGGGCCAGTTTTGCGAAGCAGGCAAAGTGGAGTGTCTACGCGACGCCGATGACGGAATTCGTCGCCGGTCCGCTGCGGACGCCACTGTACGTGCTGGGCGGCGTGGTGATGCTGGTGCTTCTGATCGCAGCGGCCAACGTGGCCGGGCTGCTGCTGGCGCGGTCGTCGGCGCGGGGCCGGGAATTTGCGATTCGCACGGCGCTGGGGGCGAACGCGTGGCGCATGGTGCGGCAACTGCTGGTGGAAACGCTGCTGCTGGCCGGTGTGGCGGCGGTGGTGGGGATGGTGGCGGGGCCGCTGATCGGCCGGCTGCTGCTGCATCTGGTGCCGCACGACCTTGCGATGGGTTTCGTGGTGCGGACGGATCCGGCGGTGCTGGCGTTCACGGCAGGCGCCGCGGTGCTGGCGGCGCTGATCGCGGGACTGGGGCCGGCGTTCTCGCTGCTGCGCGGGCAGCGTCGTCTGGCTCTGCATGAGGGCGGTCGCAGCGGCACGGCCTCGGTGGAAAAGCAGAGAATGCGCAGCGCCTTTGTGGTGGGTGAGGTCGCAGCGGCATTCTTTCTGCTGGCGGGGACGGGGCTGTTTCTGACGAGTCTGCAGAAGCTGCAGAAAGTGGACCCGGGATTCAATCCGCAGGGCGTGCTGGCGGGGAATGTGCAGTATTCCGGAATGGACTTCAATAAGAATCAGCAACGGCAGGCGACGTTCGTAAGCAGCGTTGTGAGCCAGTTGGCGGCGCAACCGGGAGTGCGCGCGGCGGCTGCGGTGGCGCCGCTGCCGTTCGATCCGGCGGGGGCTGGGTCGTGTTCCTTTGGGATTATCGGGCGGCCAGTGGCGCCGAACGATCCAGGGCCGCACAGTCAGCTCAGCCTGGCTACGCCGGATTACCTGAAGGTGATGCAGATTCCGCTGCTGGCGGGGCGGTGGTTCAACGCGAGCGACATTGCAGGCAGCCAGCACGTGGCGGTGATCGACCAGCGGCTGGCCCGGAAATACTGGCCGGGGGAGAGCCCGATCGGGCAGCACATTTCGTTCCAGTGCGGCGGCCAGCAGAATCCGGCCGTAATTGTCGGGGTGGTGGGCGCGGTGCGGCTGAGCTCGCTTGAAGAGGACACGAGCGACGGCATGCGGTACTACCCGTTTGCCCAGGGCACGAGTGGGCTGGCCAATTTTCTGGTGCGGGTGGACGGCGATCCGAGCCGGATGAGTTCCGCAATCGAGCAGGCAGTGAAGGACGCGGACGGTTCGCAGGCGGTGGCGACGGTGGTTCCGGTGGAGACGCTGGTAGCGGATTCCCTGGCCGGGCGGCAGCTGATTGTGAGTATGCTGGCGGTCTTTGCGGGACTGGCGCTGCTGCTGGCGATCGTGGGCATTTACGGGCTGATCAGCTATGTCACAGCGCAGCGCACAAATGAGGTTGGAGTGCGGATGGCGCTGGGCGCGCAGCGCAGCGATGTAGTTCGGCTGATCCTGGGACACGCGCTGGTACGAGTGGCGATCGGGCTGGGAATCGGAGCGGCACTGGCCGGGCTGAGTTCGGCGCTGCTGCGGAGCAGCTTCGCCGATTTCGGCGGCGGGGTGTTCTCGTCACTGGGAATTGCGGCGGCGGTGCTGCTGGCGGTGGGTGTGATCGCGGGACTGATTCCGGCGCTGCGGGCGGCGAGCGTGGATCCGGTAAAGGCGCTGCGGATGGAGTAGGACAGGGTACAGGGGACAGGGTGCAGCAGAGCAGCATTCGTAACGGAGAAAGTGACAGATATGTTTGGAGACCTGAGATATGCATGGCGGAAGCTGCGTCGGTCGCCGGCGTTTACGCTGACGGCGGTAATCACGCTGGCGCTGGGGATTGGGGCGACGACGGCGATCTTCACTCTGTTCGACCAGGTGCTGCTGCGGATGCTGCCGGTCGAGAATCCGCAGCAGCTGGTGCGGTTCGAGTGGAAGGGGAGCTTCTCCGGGAACATGAGCAGTTTTGGCGGGGGCTCGGCGAACTACTTTTCCTACCCGATGTACAAAGATCTGCGCGACCGCAATCCGGTGTTCAGCGGGATGCTGGCGGCGACGCGGACCAGCGTGGGCCTGGCCTGGCAGAACCAGGCGAAAGACGTACATGCGGAGCTGGTAAGCGGGAATTATTTTCAGGTGCTGGGGCTGCGGCCAGCAGTGGGGCGGCTTTTCGCATCGAGCGATGAGACGGCCAGCGGGGCAAATCCGGTAGTGGTGCTGAGCTACGACGAATGGCGGACGCGCTTTGGCGGATCGCGGGATGTGATCGGCCAGGCGCTGCGGGTGAACGGGCATCCATTCACGATCGTGGGCGTGGCTCCGGAGAATTTTCATACGGCAATCGGCGGCTATCGGCCGGCTATCTTTGTGCCGGTGACGATGGTGGACATCGCCATCCCGTGGGCGGCGCCGATCCATCGCTGCGACAACCGGCAGTCGGCGTGGCTGACGATTGTGGCGCGGCGGAAGCCGGGGATCTCCATCGAGCAGGCGCAGGCGGCGATGTTGCCACTGTGGCGCGCGCTGCGGGCGAGCGAGCTGCCGCTCTACAAGCAGGCATCGCCGAAGTTCCGGGAGCGGTATGTGGAGAAGTCGACGTTCACGGTGAAGGACGACTCCATGGGATTCTCGCCGGGACGGATGGATCTGAAGACGCCGCTGGTGTTCCTGCTGAGCATGGCCGGGCTGCTGGTGGCGATGTGCACGCTGAACGTGGCGACGCTGCTGCTGCTGCGGTCCACGGTACGCATGCGCGAGATGGTGATGCGCTATGCGCTGGGCGCGAAGAGTGGGCGCATCGTGCGGCAACTGCTGATCGAGGGCGGACTGCTGGGGCTGGTTGGGGGATCGGCGGGGCTGGCACTCGCGCCGGTGCTGGGATTGATGTTGGTGCGGCTGCTGACCAGCGCGAATCCGGGAAGCGAGCCGTATTCGTCGACTGTCGACATGCGGATGCTGCTGTTCACGCTGGGGCTGTCGGTGCTGGCGAGCGTGCTGTTTTCCATCGTGCCGGCGCTGCACTTCCTGAGGCCGGATCTCGCGGGATCGCTGCGGCAGAGCACGGGGACGGCATCGAAGAACTCACAGCGGTTCCGCAAGCTGGCGGTGGGCGTGCAGATCGCGCTGAGCGTGCTGCTGCTGGGCGGGGCGGGGCTGTTTGTGCGCACGCTCCAGAACCTGCGCGACCAGCCGGTGGGTTGGGACACGAGCCACGTGGCGACCTTCACGCTGGATCCGTCGGAGTCGGGATATGGAGAACAGCAGACGTCGCAGATCGTCAAGGGGGCCGTGGAGAAGCTACAGGCGCTGCCGGGTATTGCGTCGGTAAGCGCGACGACCGATCCGGAGCTGAGCGGCGATTCGAACACCAACAGCTATGTGGTTCAGGGCCACAAATTTACTGAGAACGAAGAGAATAATTTCGAGTCGCCACTGGTGCTGCCAGGATATTTTGCGACGTTGCATCAGCCGCTGCTGGTGGGGCGCGACTTTACCGTCGCAGACCGAACAGGCGCACCCAGTGTGGCCATTGTGAATCTGGCGTTCGCAAAGCGGTTTTACGGGTCGGCTTCGAACGCGCTGGGGCATCTGATTGGAGGCGATAAGGCTGACACAACGATTGTGGGCGTGGTGGGCGACACCAGGCATCAGGACCTGCGCACGGACACCGGGGGAGAGGTGTATGAGCCGTATCTCCAGATGGCGCACCCGACCGGCGTGCAGGTCTACCTGCGGACGCGCGGTGCGCCGGGCGCGCTGGAGCCGCAAATTGAGCGGGCGATCCATGAGATGGATCCGACTCTGGTGGTGGATGGGCTGCGCACGATGGAAGCGCAGGTGGACATCAGCGCTTCGAATGAGCGGGCGCTGGCGATTCTGGCCCTGGCGTTCGCGGTGCTGGCGGCGCTGCTGGCGGGTGTGGGTCTGTACGGAGTGCTGGCGTATTCGACGCAGAGCCGGACACGCGAGATCGGCGTGAGGCTGGCGCTGGGGGCGCCGCGCCTTTCGCTCGTGAATCTGATAGTGCGCGAGATGGCAGGGATTGCGGCAGGCGCGGTGATCGTAGCGCTGCCGGCGACTGTGGCGCTGGCGCGGCTCTTCCGCAGCCAACTGTATGGGGTGAGCACGTGGGATCCGGCAGCGCTGGTGGGAGCGGTGTTGCTGACGGCGCTGATGGTGGCGTTGGCTGCGGCGCTGCCGGCGCAGCGGGCGACGGCGGTGCATCCCATGGAGGCGTTGAGGACGGAGTGAGAAAAGCAGGGAATGGGGAAGCCGGTAGCCAGTAGCCGGTAGCCAAGTAGCCCGTTGCCACTAGCGGGTGGGACCCGAGACGCTGGATTCTTCGTAAGGAGCCATCATGCTCGATGATCTGCGTTATGCGCTGCGGCAGTTGAAGCGGAGCCCTGGATTTGCGGCGGCTGTGGTGGTGACGCTGGCGCTGGCGATTGGCGTGAACACGGCGGTGTTCAGCCTGCTGGATGGTTTCCTGCTGCGGAGCCTGCCCTATCCGCAGCCGGAGCGGCTGGCGGCACTGGTGGCGCACGTAGTTTCGAAGAGCAACCCGGGAAGATTTGACGACGACGATTCATCGGATAGCGCCACCTGGGCGGCGCTGAAGCAGGATGCGCCGTCGGTAACGGCGGCGATCACCGGTATGGCCTTTGGCGATACGGAGGGCGTGAACCTCCAGACAGAGAAGGCGCAGGGCGGAGCGACCCAATATGTACACGGGGCGCTGGTTTCGGCGCACTATTTTCAGGTGTTGGGCATCGAGCCGCTGCTGGGACGCGGTTTTACCGAGGACGAGGATCGGCCCGGCGCGGGCAAGGCGGTGGTGCTGAGCTATGGGCTCTGGCATTCGCTCTTCCACGACGATGCGGGCATCCTTGGCAAGCCGATCCTGCTGAAGGGCGCGCCCTACACGGTGGTCGGCGTGCTGCCGCGCGGGGCGCAGATGCCGCATCCGGCGGATGTATGGACACCGCTGATGCCGGACGATCCGCATGGCATGTGCGCGGGGAATAACTGTCTGATCCTGATGCGGCTGAAGCCGGGAATAACCTGGGATCAGGTGCGGGCCCAGCTGGCGCACATGCCGCCTCCCCGCAACGACGATCTCTCCGGCGTCAACGTTTGGTATTACCCGAGCCTGCTGCACGCTTATGCGGCGAGCGCTATGCGGCCGCAGACCGAGGCGCTGATGCTGGCCGTGGGGTTCATCCTGCTGATTGCCTGCGCGAACCTGGCCGGGCTGATGCTGGCGCGGATTCACCGGCGGACGCCGGAGATGGCGACGCGCATGGCGCTGGGCGCTTCGCGGGCGAGGATCCTGCGGCAGCTGTGGGTGGAGAATCTGCTGCTGGCGCTGGTGGGCGGCGCGGCCGGCGTAGCGCTGGCGGAGTTGCTCTTCCCGGTAATGAAGCAACTGCTGCCGAACGAGATGATGCCGATTGGCGGTTTCGCGCTGAACGGGACGGTGCTGCTGTTTGCGCTGGGCGTGTCGGTGCTGACGAGTTTGCTGTTCGGCGCGCTGCCGGCGCTGGAGACGCGGAGGGTCGATCTGCGCAGTTCGATTGCGGCGGGGACACGCAGCGTGGCAGGCGGGTCGGGACGGGTAAGGCAAGGTCTGATCGGAGCCGAGGTGGCGCTGACCGTGGTGCTGCTGGCGAGCGCGGGGTTGCTGATCCGCACGGTCGTCCACCTCGAAACGCTGCCGCCGGGCTTCGACGCGCACAACGTGATGACCGCAAAGGCGTCGCTGGACGATGCCCGATATCAGGATTCGGCGAGTTTTCAGCGGCTGGTGCGGGAGAGCGTAGTGGCCATGCACCGGATTCCCGGAGTGGAGAATGCGGCGGTCGCGCTGAGTGTGCCCTACGAGCGTGGGCTGAACGACGGGCTGCAGGTTGCGGACGGTCCGCGTGCCGGATATGAGTGGGGATCCAGCCTGGACTGGGTGACGCCGGAGTTCTTCGCGGCGCTGCGGATTCCAATTTTGAGCGGGCGCGCGCTTCGCGACAGCGATACTGCCACAAGCGAGCCGGTGGCGGTGGTGAACGAGGCTTTCGGACGGATGTTTTATCGCGATCCGAATCCGGTTGGGCGGCATTTCCGTTCGGGGAAGACGACGGTCACGATTGTGGGCGTGGTGCCGGATGTAGTGAAGACTCTGGGGATGAGCCAGGGAGCACCGCTGGCGACGGAGCCGCTGTACTATATCCCGGCGGTCCAGGCGAATCAGAAGCTGGTGAACCTGGCGGACATGTGGTTCCAGCCCTCGTGGATTGTGCGCACGCAGGGCCCCATCGGCGGCCTGACCGGCAAGATGCAGCAGGCGCTGGCGTCGGCCGCGACGGGGCTGCCATTCTCCGGCTTTTACTCGATGGAGGATGTGCTCCACCAGCAGTTACAAATGCAGCGGATTGAAGTGACTCTGCTGGGGACGCTGGCGGGACTGGCGCTGCTGTTGTCGGCGGTGGGCATTTACGCGCTGGTGTCGAACCTGGTGGTCCAGCGGACGCGGGAGATCGGGATTCGCATCGCGTTGGGCTCGACGCTGGGCCAGGCGATGCAGCACGTTGCGTCGTCAGGGATGTCGGCGGCGGGCGGCGGGGTGCTGGCCGGGCTGGCATGTTGTTTCCTGGTGCTGCGGGTGATGAAAAGCGCGATCTACGGAGTGGGTACCTACGATCCGGTGACGCTGGTGACGGTGCCGCTGCTGCTGCTGGGCATAGCGGCAGCGGCCAGCCTGCTGCCGGCAATGCGCATTGCGAGCATCGATCCGGCGGAGACGCTGCGAGCGGAATAAGGGGGGAACAGGGAACAGGGATTAGGGAATAGGGCGGCTGATCGTGATCAGGGATTGGGCGAGAAGGCCGCAAGATCGTTCGGCCGGAAGACCGACAACAAGGCGGTTCCTCCTTCACGGCGGCGAGCCGAACTTCGGCTTCGCCGCCTTTTTTCTGTTTCATGGGCAGAGACGGGAAGATGGCCGGTGATGAACGGGTGGAAGGTCTGCGAGGCTGCCGGGCGCGGGCTGCGCCGTCCGGAATGAGAAGATAAAGCAGGTATGCGTGTCACGATTGAGGGGCTGCGCCGCTGGATTCTGATCGCGGCCGCCCTGTTGCTGGTGATGGTCGCCGGATTCTTCGTCTACGGGCGAAACCGCTTCCGGCATATCGAAAGAGATCTGCCGGCGCGTCTGGGGGCCAACATCCAGCAGACGGCGACGGGCTTCAGCTACACGCAATCCAGCCAGGGACACACGCTGTTCACGCTGAATGCATCGAAGCTGATCCAGCTGAAGGCGGGTCATGCGCTGCTGCACGACGTGGATATCACGCTGTATGGACCGCCGGGCTCGGGGCGCGAGGATCGGATTTCCGGCAGCGACTTCGATTACAACCAGAACGACGGCGTCGCCACCAGCCAGGGGACCGTGGAGATCGAACTGCAGGGCCTGGCCCAGAGCGCCGACGGTACCGGCGCCCGGGACAGCAATACGATTCGCGTCCGGACTCAGGGGCTGACGTTTGCGCAGAAGAGCGAAGAAGCGTCGACTGGCGGCAAAGTGGAGTTCCAGTTGCCGCGTGCCGCCGGGAGCGCCGTGGGCGCCGACTACAACGCGAAAACCGGCGTGGTGATCCTGAACAGCCAGGTGCACATTACCACCAGCAGCAACGGCAAACCGGCAACGGTGGAGGCGGGGCACGCGACGATCCTGCGCGATTCGCAGCAGGCTCTGCTGACGAACGCGAGTCTGGACTACCAGACAGCGAACGGGCGCGCCGATCAGGCCACGGTTTATTTCCGAAAAGACTCGACAGCGGAAAAAGTGGACGCGCAGGGACACGTGCATCTCCAGTCCGACAATGGCGCGGATGCGGACGCGCAGACGGCGGAGATTCTGTTCAACGCAAAGAGTCAGCCGCTGCAGGCGACGCTGGGGGGCGGCGTGCAATTCGCATCGTCGCGAACGAACGCGACGATGCGTGGATCGGCCCAGGAAGGCACGCTCCTGTTTGCCGCGGCGGCAGGACCGGGCGAATCCACGAGCCTGCGGCATGCGGAGTTCCGCAGAGATGTGCATTTTGACGAGCAGGCGACCGGATTACAGAACGATCCGCACGGCCGGATGGAGAGGCAGGTCGAGGCCGGGACACTGAACATCGACTTTGTGCGGGAGGCGGGAGGGAACGGCGTGGAAGCGCGCAAAGCGATCGCGGACGGAAGCCCGGTGGTCACGATGCGACAGATGCCGTCGAAGCGGCCGGCACAGTCGATGCGGATCAGCGGCGATCAGTTGGTGGCGACGCTGGCGAACGCCAATCGCCTGCGCGCTCTGGACGGCACAGGGAACACGCAGGTGATCGATGAGGCGAGCGACGGCAGCCGGGACACGACGCGCGGCGATGTGCTGCATGCGACATTTGTGGAGCAGCCGGCGGCGGACCAGGCGAAGCGTCCCGCGGTCCAGCCGAAGCCTTCCGCGAACGGGGGCCGGCAGGGGAAGAAGGTAGCGGGACCAGCGACGGTGACGACGCTCGATACGGCGGTGCAGGACGGTCACGTGATGCTGATCGAAATGCCGGCGAAGAAGCCGGGGGACAGCACGCCGCCGGCCGCGCTGACGGGCTGGGCGGAGCATGCGGAGTATCACGCGCAAAACCAGATTCTGGAGATGACGGGGCATCCGCGGATCGTGCAGGGCGAGGCGATGCAGCTCTCGGCCGAGCAGATTGATTATCACCGCGACACGCAGAATGCGGCGGCGAGCGGTAATGTGAAGGCCACTTACACGCAGGCGAGCGGCGAGGCGTCCGGGGGGCATAAGGCAGCTCCGACGATGGGGGGCAGCGGACCCGTGCATGTGATTGCCGATCGCGCGGCGCTGGATCACGCCAGCAACCAGAGCTACTTTTATGGAACGGTGCGGGCGCCGGCACGGATGTGGCAGGATGCGGACTCGCTGCTGGCTCCGGTGATTGAGGTGGACCGCAGCAGGAACGCGCTGAAGGCGTGGGGCGAAGGGACGGGGACGGCGCCGGTGGTGGATGTGAATTTTGCCGCAAGCTCTGCCGGCGGCAAGCGGCCACAGCAGGCCACCGAGGTGCATAGCCGGACGCTGGTGTATTCGGACGGAGAACGGGTGGCCGATTTTCAGGGAGATGTGGCGGCTGCCCAGGGGGATGCGACGATCCATGCCGATGAAGCGCGCGTGTATCTGAAGGCGAAGCCGAAAGCGGATCAGCCGGCGACGAAGAACAGCCCAGGCGGCGCCGGATCGCAGCTGGACCATCTGGTCGCAACCGGGCACGTGGTTTTCACCGAGCCGGGACGGAATGGCGCCGGCGAGAAGCTGGTGTACACGGCCGATGAAGGGAAATACGTGCTGACGGGAACCCCGGCGGAGCCGCCGCGGCTGCGGGATCGAGAGCACGGGACGACGACCGGGGAGGCGCTGATCTTCTCCAGCCAGACGGACAAAGTGGACGTGGTGGGAGGAAAGTCGAGCGTAGTGACGGAAACACGCGCTCCGCGGTAGCGCACGGCGCACGGCGCCCTGTAAGCTGAAGACAGATTCATGCGCAGGCTGGCCACGGACGAAATCAGCAAGTCCTATAAAGGACGCCAGGTGGTGCACGCGGTGAGCGTGCAGGTGACCGAGGGCGAGGTCGTGGGGCTGCTGGGCCCGAACGGCGCGGGCAAGACGACCAGTTTTTATATGATCGTCGGGCTGATTCAGCCGGATGGCGGACGCATCCTGCTGGATGACCAGGAGATCACGCATGTTCCGATGTACCTGCGGGCGCGGCAATACGGCATCAGCTATCTGCCCCAGGAGCCGTCGGTCTTCCGCAAGCTGACGGTGGAAGAGAATATTCTGGCGGTGCTGGAAGTGCAGCCGATTGCCCCGGAGATGCGGCGTTCGCGGGCGGAAAAGCTGATCGAGCAGCTGAATCTTGGGCATATTCGCAAGACCCGGGGGTACGCGCTCTCCGGTGGCGAGCGGCGCCGGGTGGAGATTGCGCGGGCTCTCTGCATCCAGCCGGCG
>JBAUZR010000176.1:0-2976 GCA_049585375.1 Acidobacteriaceae bacterium | reverse complement strand
CGACAGAATCGCCTCGAAGGAATTGTCTTCAAACGGCAGACGCTCACCACATCCGAGGACGAAGTCGGCATGGGCATTTCGGCTTTGAGCAAAACGAGTTGCCGCATCCACATAGAGAGGGTTCACGTCAATGCCGGTGATATGCGCCAGTTGATATCGCTCGGCCCAGGCCACCGTTCTTCCGCCATAGAGCGAGCCGAGATCGAGGGCCCGCCGGCCCGCCAGCAGGGGCTTCAATTCAATTCCGAAGTAGTGGTCCCAGGCATACCTCATCTCCGAGCTGTACTTCGCATGAGCCGATCGCATGAGCATGTCAGCCTGTTCCTGCTCCGATGCAGCGGTGAATCTCGGATGGTGAATAATCTCGTTGAGCTCCGCGCCATTGGACCAGGACGGTCGCTCCGTCTGGGAATTTCGCATAATGACTTCTGCGATCCGAACTGCCACCGTACCCATGGAACAGAGTCCTCCTGATACAACTGAAATCACAGGCCGATGGCCTTTGCTGCACTGTGTGTGGCGGGCCATCAAGATCGTCTATTCAGCTTTCTTGCCCTTCGCCGTTTGCGGGTCGGCAGCCGACATTGATATCAGACACGCTCGCCCTGTCGCCGCGCACACGAAACACCATCAGGAAGTCTCAACGCGCCGAATCTCCCCTACGATCGCTATGTCGCTGCAGGAACGTTCAGCCGCGCCCGTGGTCGGCGGAGCAACAACGCTGGAAAAGGCAAGCCATGCTGCCGGACCCACATAGATGATCGAATAACCCAATATGGTGCCCCAGATGATGCCGGGGAGTGACCATAGTCGAGCCAGCCAGATCTTCAGCCCCAGAGACAGCAGGGCAGCGCCGCCAAAGATGACCAGATGATGCTTGATAATATGCGGCTGGTTGAGAATGGCATTAGTGGCTGCGACATAACCGACGAGCACAACCCACACAGCGAAGCCGATGCGAAGCGCATCCACAGGCCCTGGATCGACGCCTGACCAGTGCCTCATCAAAAAGCGGCTGGAGCCGAGAAGGAGAAGCGCACATACCGATCCGAGGATCAGGCTAAAGAGGATCGCGCGGCGCACAATGTGCTGCGCCCACCGAAAATCGCTGCGGGACAGCGCCTCACCAATCGCCGGCCACAGCGGTACCATGAAATATTGTGCGATCAACCCGATGGAGAAGATCTTCTGCAACACTGCGTATTCGGCCACTTTAGGAGAACCGAGTTCTCGAGCGATCACCAGGTTGTCACTGACGTAATAGATGAGACCAAAGCACTGCTGAAGGAAAAACAGAAATCCGACCCTCGCTAGATCCATGGCCGTGCGTCGATCAAAAAGACGAATGCTGGGGCGGAGCCAGGGTCTGACCCAGTAAAACTGAACGATCCAATTGATGCTTGTGGTAACCAGCGGAGCGCCCGCCACAGCCAGAACCAGAACCGGAAGGCTACAGTGCAACCGCGTCGCCGTGATGATTCCGAGCAGGGCGAGGAGGTTCCCGCCGGCATTCCACAGGTCGCCTACATATCCTTCCTGATACCCGAGCTGAACCCGTAGTACGGTCCCAAGAGGCATGCTCAGGGCCGCGCAGGCGACCAAAACCGCTGTTGCGGGGCCCGCTTCGTGGGCGGCGATCGCGCTTTTCAGGCCGTAAAATCTCGACCAGGGCATCACCGGGAGAAGCAGGAAAATCAGTGCAAGAAGCACCATCCCGATCATGAGGAGCAGAAAGAAAGCGCAGGACACCTGGCGGCGTGCATAGGCGGTGTCATCTTTCCCGTCCGCGTAGGAGATAGCTGCCGCCAGTCCGTTGCCCATTCCCAGGTCCGCGAAACCAAGAAACAGAACGCAGGATGTGATGGTCATCCACAGGCCGTAACGGTCATCACCGAGATAGCGAAAGGTCAACGGTACCGAGATGATGGTTGTGAGCAGCACCACGACTTTTGCGAGGATCGAGGTAAGACCGGTGAGCGTAGCCCGCTGGCTTCGCTCGGCGGAGCGAATCCCCTCCGCCTCGCTTGAGTCAGTGCCCTGGAATTGGCCACCGAGTAGGCCAGAAATGAGGTCGAGAGGCGCTGACAGGACGCGCGCATAGCCAGTCGGTCGATTACTGGAGCGGGTTATAGATGGCACCGAAGGTCCCCAGGCGGGCAATCCGCTCAATTTTGCTAAGGCTGTCCTGCGTTACGAAGATGACATCGCCAGGCTTGAGCGATGCGGCTTCCTGGAGTTCGCCGCGATCGATGATGGCTTTGAGGTTGAGTATCTTTGTCTCGGAGCTGCCGTCCACCTTTCGTAGGAGGAGAACCTTCGATTTCCGCGCGGAGCCTTTGAATCCACCCGCGAGCGCTACCGCATCTAGCACCGAAATATCAGGTCGGTATTCGAATTTTCCCGGCGTGGCAACTTCGCCCTCCACGAAGAAATGGGGCTTGTCAAAGTCCTTCAAATTCACTGAGACCTCTGGATTTACGAGATGCCTGGAGGCCGCGGCAACTATTTCTGCGCGAAACTGCTCCACGGTCATTCCGGCAGCTCGCAGATCACCCAATTGCGGTAGATATACCTGTCCGGTGGGATCCACGGTGACCGTCTGTCCATACTCGGGAGTCAGGGGAAACCGTACTTCGAGCACGTCGTTGGATTGAATTGTGTAACGCGTCTGCACGTGAGGAGTTTGTGCGTGCAGCGTACACAAACTCAGTGTAGCGAGCAGAGCGCCATCGAAGATCTGTCTCATTTGTCTAATCTCCAGTGATTTATCACTAAGCGGTAAGTACCGAGCCCAGTATCTTCCCACCGGCCTCGGTGATGGCGCGGGAGCAGCGGAGCACTTCCTGTTCGGTGGTGCAGCCGGTTCGCACCACCACAATGGTCCCTTCCGCTTCGCGCGTCAGTTCCTCCAGTTCCGGCCGACCCGCGAGAGTAGATACGTCAATGACCACATGGTCGAATTTGGCGCGAAAAACT
>JBAUZR010000175.1:0-13454 GCA_049585375.1 Acidobacteriaceae bacterium | reverse complement strand
ACTCGCGCTTCGCTGCGTCCAGATGGCTCTCGCCGGGATCCATTTTGCCAGCCGGCAGTTCGTACAAATACTGTTGCGCCGCGTGCCGGAACTGCCGCTCCAACAGCATCAACGGATCTTTTTTATTTCTCGATCGATCGATCGCCAGGATTACCGCCGACCCGCCGTGTCGGATCACGTCCCGGGTCACCTCCTTGCCGTTGGGCTCCCGGATCCTGTCGGTCTGCACCCGGAACAGCGGCCCTTCGTAGGAGACCTTCGACGAGAGCACTTTGGCCGGACCGCCGGCATCGATCTTCAGCTTCCGCCTGACGGGGGCTGCATCCGCAACCGCCTTCTTCAGGGACTTCTTCGATATCGCCTTCTTCGCCATGCGCCGCCTCCGACCTTTTACGGTACCATCCACGGCGCATTCAGCCGTGAATGTCCGTCCCGTTCTGCATCTTCCTGGGGGGGCGCCGCATCCGATGTTCGCGGCCCTCCCCCGGAAGCCGCACCCGGAATGCCGCAGCCTTGATCCCGAATGCTGCCGGCGAGCGTGAGAGACTGGAGTGCAGGCCTGCGGCCGTGAACGTCGACTGTTATCCCATCTCGCTTCTGCCCCGGCTGACCCGGCTGTTTCTCGACTTTGCTTCCAGTCGCGAGCCGCTGGCTCCCTTCTACCTCAACACCCCGTCGGCCATCCCCACCACCATTCCCGAGCAGAACCAGGCGCACCGCAACATTGTTGCCGATTTACTCCTCGAGCAGAACCGTGCCTGGAACGCGGGCCCGAGGGCTCTGGCGAATATCGAGAGGCTCCGCAAGGGAGCCGGCGCTTTTGTCACCGGCCAGCAGGTCGCGCTCTTTGCCGGACCCCTCTTCACGCTGCTGAAGGCCGCCACGATCATTCATCGCGCCCAGGCGGTGGGTGCGGTCCCCATCTTCTGGCTGGCCAGCGAAGACCACGACTTTGCCGAAGCCGACCACGTCATACTGCCCTCGCGGCATGCGCTCCATACCTTGCGCGTTCACCTCGACACGCCGCCTCAGGGGAAGCCGGTTGGCGGTCTGCGCCTCGGTCCGGGCATTCAGCCGATCCTCGATCGTGCGGCGGAGCTGATCGGCGGTACGCCCGAGTTCGACCTGCTCGCCGCCTCCTACACCCCGAACGCGACCTTCACTTCGGCCTTTGCGCTCTTCCTCGCCGCCGCTTTCGCCGACTTCGGCCTCATTGTCATTGATGCCTCCACCCGCGCTTTCCATGGGCTGGGAGCGCCGGTCCTACGCCACGCCCTGGAGCGCGCCGAGGAACTGGAGGCGGCCCTTCACGAGCGGGATCGGCTCCTCTCCGAGCGCGGTTACCACTCCCAGGTGCTGGTGGCTCCCGGAAGCAGTCTGCTGTTTCTTCTGGATGAAGGCACTGGAGCCCGCACGCCGCTCCGCCGCAGGAATGGGAGCTGGTTTGCCGGAAAGGCGCAGTTCTCGACCGGAGAGCTGCTCGCTATCCTCGACGCCGCACCGGAGCGCCTGAGCCCCAACGCACTGCTGCGGCCCGTCTTTCAGGATTTTCTGCTGCCCACGCTCGCCACCGTCGGCGGCCCGGCCGAGATCGCGTATTTCGCTCAGTCGCAGGTCCTCTTCAACGCCATTCTCGGCCGCGTCACGCCGGTGCTGCCGCGGCTGAGCGCCACCCTCATCGAGCCTGCCATCGCCCAGGTCATGGCCCGCCACGAGCTCACCCTCGCCGACATCTTCCAGGCCCACCCCGACGAGCTGGCCCACCGCCTCGGCGCGCGCTCCATGCCGCCGGAAGGGAAGCTCCACCTGGCCGCGACCGGCAATGCCCTCAATGATGAACTCGATGGGCTGCTGGGCTGGGCCGAGTCGCTCGACCCCAGCCTGAGCCGCGCCGCCCACGTCTCCGCTTCAAAGATGCGCTACCAGATGAACCGCCTCCGCCGCCTGGCTGCGAATTACCAACTCCAGCGCGAAGGCAGCATCCGCCGCCACGTGGACACCCTCTGCTTCAACCTCTTTCCCGATCGCCACCCCCAGGAGCGCACCATCGGCGGCGTCGCCTACCTGGCGCGCTACGGCACTCCTCTGCTCTCGACGCTGGTCGAGCAGGCAACGCCCGACTGTACGGGGCATAAAGGAATCTGGCTGTAACCGCCGCAATTGCACCGCCCTGCGTTGCGGTGATAGAGTCGCCCTGAAACGAGTCTTTCCGCGAGGCGTCGGTCAGGGACCAGCAGTATGGCTAAATCCCACTCCAATTCGGTCAACTCAGTATTTGAAGTCGCCTGCCCCGACTGCGGGGCCATGCTCAAAGTGGACGCGGCCACCCGCGCAGTGATCGCCCACACTCCTGCCCCGCGCAAGCGCACCTTCGAGGATTTCGACCAGGCCACTCGCGCTCTCCGCGAGGCCGAGGAGCGCAAGGAAAGCCTCTTCCGCCAGTCCCTCGAAGCGGAGAAGAACCGCGAAGACCTTTTCAACAAACGATTCGCTGAGGCGATCAAGAAAGCGAAAGAAACGCCGGATACCGGCAAGCCACTGCGTGAATTCGATCTTGACTAAAGGCGGCGCATCTCAAATTTTATGGATATTGAAGTCGCTCCTATGAAAATCGCTCGGCAGGTGGAAGAAATGCCATGGACGCGCAGTGTGGCGGCAGGGTCGCTGCTGGTCAGCGCGATCCTGTTGATTACCGGGCGTCGCAAATCGGCGCTGGCCGTGGCCGCCGCTGGCGCCGCCGTCGCGTTGCTCGAAAATCCCGAGGCCGTCCGCGACTTCTGGGATCAGGTGCCCCGCCTCCTCCGCTCCAGCCAGGATTTTCTGGTCCGAGTCGAGGACTTCATGGACGAGCTCAACAAGCAGGGCGTTCGCCTGCGCAAAGCCGTCTCGGGCGATTAGCCGACGGCTTCTGCGCGACGCGGCGATCCGGCACTGCCTCAGGTCCATCGTTCCCAAATCTGCTGGCGCGGACCAGTGCTTTCTCTTATTTCTCCTATAGGGGCGATAAGTCGCAATCTCGTGGTGAAGATCCCGCACCCGCTCAGCCGCTAAACTGAATCCAGATGAAGCGCACCATCACGCACTATGAGCTGGTCCGCAAGCTGGGAGCGGGCGGCAGCGGCATCGTCTATCTGGCCAACGACACGCAGCTGATGCGCCCGGTCGTGCTCAAGGTCCTGAAGCGCGGCGCTCTCACCCAGGAGCAGATGCGCACCACCATCCTGCGCGAAGCCCGCATGGCCTCCGCCATCGAGCACCCCAACGTCTGCGCCATCTATGAAGTAGGCGAGGAGGGCGAGGAAGCCTTCATCGTCATGCAGTACGTGCCGGGGCAGTCCCTGGACAAGCTCATCGCCCGAGGGCCTGCCAGCCTGCAGCTGGTCCTCTCGGTCGGCATCCAGATCGCCGACGGTCTCAGCGCCGCCCACTCCCTCGGCATCTTCCACCGCGACCTGAAGCCGGCCAACGTCATGCTCACCGATGGCGGCCTGGCCAAAATCCTCGACTTCGGCCTCGCCCGCCGTCTGCCGCCCGAGGAGGCTGAGTTCGATCCCGCCAAAGCCTCGCGCCGGAAGCCGGGCGCGCCCATCGCCACCTATACCGCGCGCGGCGGCACCATTGCCTACATGGCTCCCGAGCAGTTTGTCACCGGCCAGAGCAGCGTGCAAAGCGACCTCTGGGCGTTGGGCGTCATCCTTTACGAACTCGCCAGCGGACGCCATCCCTTTGCCCGCCCCGACGGCGACGAGTTTCAGAGCATCCGCGCCATTCAGTATTTCGATCCGCCCCCCATCGAGAAAATCCCCGACGAACTGAATTCGGTCATTCTGTGCCTTCTGAAGAAGACCCCGGCTGAACGGTATGGGAGCGCCGCGGAAGTGCGCGAAGCGTTGAAGACCATCATGAAGGCGCTTCAGCTCGAAACAGGCATCATTCCCGGCGATGCTGCGGCGGTCCTGCCGCCCTCCACCCCAGCCGAGCAGGAAAAACGTGCCACTGGCCTGCTCTCCATGCTTGCCGAGCGCTTTCGCGAATCCTCCGACGACAAAGCCGCGCAGAACTCGATCCTTGTGTTGCCCTTCCAGAATCTTGGAGCGGCCGAGGTTGCGCCGCTGTACGGCTTCGCCCTGGCCGACGCCATCGCCACCCGCATCGCCCGCATGTCCTCGCTGATCGTGCGCCCATCGAGTGCGCTCATGCATCTCCCCGTCGCGCAGATGGACCCTCTCGAAATTGGGCAGAAGCTACTTGTCGCCTGGGTGCTGACGGGCAGTTTCATGCGCTCGGGAGAGGGATTCGACCTTAACTGGCAGCTCCTCGAGGTAGGCACCCAAAGCGTGCGCGGCGGGGGCGCCATCAGCGTGCCGTCCTTCGATCTGATTGCGGTGCAGACAGAAATCTGCAACGAGGTTTTTGCGTCCCTACAGGGGGTGGGGCAGCTGCAGCCCGCCGCGAATCACCTGGCCGCTCCGCGCACCCGCCAGCTCGGCGAAGAGCTTTCCGAGGAATACCTGCAGGCGCGCGCCCTGCTCTCCGGATTCATGCAGCGCACGGGCATCCGCGCCGATCTGGAACGCGCCCGCGAGCTCTTCGAAGCCGTCACCGAGCGCGATCCCACATTCGCGCCCGCCTGGAGCGGCCTCGGCATCGCGCACCTGCAGTACATCCGCCACGGCTTCGGCGGCCACCTGCACGTGATGGCGGCGCGCAAGGCCCTCGACCACGCTCTCGAACTCGATCCCGGTTCCATCGAAGCCAATCTCTATCGCGTCTATATGCTGCTTTCGCGCGGCGAAAAGGAAAGCGCCCGCCACGGCATCGAAAACCTGCTGCGCACCGCAGCCAACGACTGGAACGTCCACCTGGTCGCCGGCATCACCCTGCGCATCGACGGCATGTACGAGGAAGCTCTGGAGCAGTTCCACCGCTCGCTCATCCTTAATCCGTCGAACGCGGCCGTCATCTACAACCACCGCGCGCGCGTCTACCAGTACCAGAACCAGCTGGAGCTGGCCGAGGAAGAGCTGCAGAAGGGCCTCACCCTTGAGCCCAAATATCCGCTGCTGCGCACGTCCGTCGCCTATCAGCGCATGCGCCAGGGAGACCTGCGCCAGGCCATCGATCTTCTCGAAGAAGTCATCCGCGACGACAGCTCCATGCGTATCGCGGTGCCTACGCTGGCCATGTGCTACGTGCAGATAGGCGATCGGGAACGCGGCGCCTCGCTCATCGGCGAGGAGTCCATCGCCGCCGCCGAAGCCGACAGCGAGATGGCCTACCGCCTCGCGACCTACTTCGCGGTCGACGGCGACGAGAGCGAAGCGTTGCACTGGCTGCGACGTGCCATCTACCTCGGCAACGAGAACTATCCGTGGTTTTCGAAGAACCCCGCCTGGAACCGCCTCCGCGAGCACGCCGACTTCGAGCGCATTCTCGAAGACCTGAAGAAGAGCTGGCGCCGCAATCAGCGCACCTGGAAGCGTCTGCTGGCGGAGTCGGCGCCCTGAGCGGCCTTGCGTTGCCCTGAGCGCTGCTTTATTCCAGCCGGTACTTTGTCTCCGCCAGCCGGTAAAGCGGGCGCCATACGAGCCGGTTGATGGTCACCACCATCAGCGCCATAATCATCGTCGCCGCCAGCAGCACCGGATAGTTCCCCTTGTCGCTGGCCGCGCTGATCTGTGCTCCAAGCCCCAGCGTCGCCAGCGTATGCCCCTTCAGCTGGAAGTACTCCGCCACAATCGACGCGTTCCATGCCCCACCCGACGCCGTCACCAACCCCGTGATCAGGAATGGAAAAATGCCGGGCAGGATGACCGTCTTCCAGCGCTGCAGGTCGCCGAATCTGAACAGCCGCGCCACCTCGCGCAGTTCCGACGGAATGGCCTGCGCGCCCGCGATCACATTGAAAAGGATGTACCACTGCGCGGCCAGCAGCATCAGCACGATCGATCCCATTCCCAGGCCCACTCCCACTCGCTCCAGCGCCACCAGGATCAACGGGAACAGCGCCGTCGCCGGGAAAGACGCGGCAATCTGGGCAATCGGCTGCGCCCAGCTGGAAAACCGCGGATTGAAGCCAATCGCCACGCCCACGGGAATCGCCCACAGCGAGCCGATCAGCAGCGCCGCGTTCACGCGCAGGAACGTCAGCGCCGCTCCCCCCAGCAGCCTCCAGAACTCCGTCTGATGGATCTCCTCCAGCAGCTGCAGCGCATGAAACGCAGCAAAGCCGATCGCGGCCAGCAGAACCGCGCCCACGGCGAAGTAGAGCGCCGCCGAGCGCTTCCGCGGTTCCCCGTCCATCGCCTGCGGTTTCCTCTTCCGCCGCTCCGCCGTCTGCAGATAGAAGCGCTCCATCAGCGGCCGAACCGTCGCGCGGTTCATCACACGCACAAGGTTCGAGCTGCGCAGCGCATCGAGCACCGGCGACGTTACCCTGTTGCTGCTCTCCACGTTTTCGAACTTGAATTTATCGGACCACGCAATCAGCGGCCGCCACAGCAGCTGATCGGTGATCACGATGATAAGAACGATGGTCAGCAGTCCCCATGTCATCGCCACCCAGTCGCCCTGGGAGGCCGCCGTCTGCAGGTACGAGCCCAGGCCCGGCAGACGGAAATTGCGGCTGCCCACCGGAAACATCTCGCACACCATCAGAAAGAACCAGCCGTTGGCTACCGAGACCATGGAGTTCCACACCAGCCCGATCGCCCCGAACGGCAACTCCAGCTGGAACAGACGCTGCCAGCGCGAGAAGCGGTTGATCTGCGTCGCTTCCATCAACTCGCGGGGGATGCTCTTGAGCGAGGTGTAGAAGCTGAACGCCATGTTCCACACTTCGCCTGTAAAGATGAGCAGGATCGCGCCGGCCTCAATCCCGAGCTGCCGGGAAGGGAAGAGCGACATCATGGCCAGCATGACGCCGGGCAGAAAGCTCAATACCGGGATCGACTGCAGGATGTCGAGGGTCGCAATGAGCAGCGCTTCCACGCGCTTGTTGTAGGCGGCCGTGTACCCATACGCGACGGCGAACACGAGGCTCAGGGCGTAGGCCAGAAAAATCCGCACCACCGAATAAAAGGCATACAGGGGCAGGTGCGAGGGCGACCGGTGGATCGCCACCTCCGGAATCGCCGAGCTGAACCAGAATTTTGCGATCCAGAGAACTGCGTAGAACAGCGCCAGCAGCGCCCCTGCCACGCTTAGGTCGATGAAGAACGGCCAGGTCCGCTCCATCACCAGCGTGCGGCTCAGGGTGAAGCGCGGCTTCATCCGGCCTTCTCTTGTTGGGTCGGCTCGGGGTCGCCCTCCGGCGGGGATCCGTTCCCGCCTTCTTCGCCTTCGTGCTCGTGCAGCACAAAGCGCCGCCGGCCGTCGTCCCAGTCGAACAGCTCCGCATAGCGGCCCCAGTTGATGGCCGTCTCCAGCTGGTTCCGGCACTCCTCGTCGCTGAACTGCTCGTCCAGCATGTCGAGGAAGAACTCCTCGGGCACCGAATGGTCGCTCTTATTACGAAGCGCACGGCTGATTTGCCGCAGCAGCAGCACGTGATCCACCGCAGCTTTGCGGAAAAGCTCCTTCTGCCGCAGGATTTCCGCATAGGCGTAATCGTGGCCCTCCGGGGTGATCACCGCGTCACCCTCCTCCACCTTGAGGAAGCCCAGCAGCTGCGCCGCTTCCACGATCGGGAACAGATCGTCGATCTCAAAGGCCAGCTCATCGGCCAGCCGGTAAATGTCGGTGCGGCCGCCCATGTCGATGATCAGCTCCAGCAGGCCGGCAATCCCGCCCGGACGGGCGTGAGGCAGCATCTCGTAATGCATCTGCCGCTGATCGCGGATCCGCCGCCCGTTCGCCTGCACAGGCAACTCCGCCGGCTGCACATCGGGCCGCGTCAGGACCTTATAGATGTAGTCCACCAGCGCTGTGAAGGCGGGATTCTTTCGTTCCCGAGGATGCGGCAGGGTCACTTTGAAATCCGTGCGCACATGTCCAGGATTGCGCCCCAGCACGATGATGCGATCCGCCAGCAGCACCGCTTCGTCGATGTTATGCGTGACCAGGAAAATCGACTGAGTAGGGATGGTTTTCTTCTGCCACAGCTCCAGCAACTCGCCGCGCAGATTATCCGCGGTCAGCACGTCCAGCGCGGAAAACGGCTCGTCCATGAACAGGACCTCCGGTTCCACGACCAGCGCCCGCGCGAAGCCTACGCGCTGCCGCATGCCGCCTGACAGCTCCTTGGGATAGGCCGCCTCGAATCCGTCCAGACCCACCGTGTCCAGGATCTTCAGGCTTCTCCGGTGGCGCTGCGCTGCTTCCATGCCGCGCGCCTGCAGCGGCGCCTCCACGTTCTCGCGGACCGTCAGCCAGGGAAACAGCGCGAAGCTCTGGAAGACGATGGAGACGTTGACCTCCACCGAGCGCACATCCTGCCCGTGCCACAGCACGCTTCCCGCCGAAGGCCGCGACAGCCCGGAGAGCATGCGCAGCAGAGTCGATTTCCCGGATCCCGAAGGGCCCAGCAGCGCCACGATTTCCCCGGCACAAATCCGCAGGTCGGTTGGCGCGATCACCTGTATGCGCGCGTCCCGCGACTGCGAGTAGAACTTTTCTACCTGCCGTGCCTCGATGATGGGATCCGTCATCGCGATGCCACCCGTCGCTCCTTCGATTTTCGGGGTTGTCGCCCCGCTGCCGCCGGGGAACGGTCATGCCCATACCGCAGCCAGATTCTTTCCCGCGAACGCGTTCAAAAAAGTGTAAGGTAGGAGCGTTGCTCCAGGATGAAGCATCTCTCGCCTTCAGCGTATCATCATAGGTGCAGATCATCCGGCAGAGCTTGTCCCCGGCAAGCGACTGGCAATTTGCGAGCCCCCGATTTTCCCTGATTCTTTTTGACGATAAGGAACTGGAAAGAGACGAATGTCCGAACTGCAGGCGACGAACCAGGCAAAACCCAGGGTGCTGGTGGCGGATGACGAGCGCGTCATCGCCGACACTCTGGCCATCATCCTCAACCAGGCCGGCTTTGAGGCTACCGCCGTTTACAGCGGCGAAAGGGCCGTGGAAATGGCGCAGGTCCTCAAACCCGACATGCTCATCAGCGATGTCATCATGACCGATCTGAATGGCATCGACGCCGCCATTCAAATTCGCGCGATGTTACCCGGCTGCAAGATCCTGCTCTTCTCCGGCCAGGCCGCCACCGCCGATCTGCTCGATCGTGTTCGCGCCCAGGGCCACGAGTTTGAGATTCTCGCCAAGCCTGTCCATCCACAGGATCTGCTCGCCCGCCTGCGCAGCTAACCTTCGGGTCTGCACTTCAAGATAGCCTGCGCCCGGGAGACCTCTTCCCGGATTGCGCTCTATTGCGATTTATCCCGCGGGAACCAGGTGATCTGCGCCGACACCGTCGTGTCGGTCTGCTTGCCGGTCAAATAGATCGGAGCCTTCCACCCCTCGTACTGGACGAGTCCAAGGATTTCGATATCCTGGCCGATCCGCTTGCGCACCTGGCCCGCGAAGTCGTTCTGCGTCGTCCCGTCCGGAATGAATTGTGCCGATGCCTTCGCATTCCGATACATGAACTGAATGTCCTCCTGCGGCGACAGGTGATAGGTCAGCCATGCCTGGCCGCCTTTGCCCTGGCGGCCAATCCAGTCACCCAGCAGAAACCCCTTATTCGTCGGACCTTGTCGTTGCACGGTTTCCCAGTAGAAGAAATCTCCATAGTTGATGGGAACTCCATTGGGGTTGGCGTGACTGGCAGGTTCAGTCTCACCGCCTTCGATGCGAAGGTCCAGGTGCTCCAGGCCCGGGAACCGCGCCAGATAAAGACCAGGATGAACGGCAGCTCGCCGGGGAGCGTCGATCGGATTCACCTCGTCGTGGGCGAAGGAGTCTGTATAGAGCGTCACCCAGTTCCTCAAACCGGGAAGACGATAGCTAAAATCGAAGCTGCCGAAGCGCGCCCCAGGATCAGCGGACGAGAACTTGACTGAACCGGTTGGCGCGCTGGTGCTGAAAAAGCTGCGGAGAAACGTGTGCAGGGTGATCGGCTCATGTCCTTTGCCGCCCCAGATGACCATGCGGCTGAATCCGAATTCCACGTTTCTCGTCGGCTTGAAACTGATCTTTTCCATGTGCACCCAGGGATCATTCGGATCCGTGTGCCCCTTCAGGCTGCCCACGAAGAATTCGTAACGGAACGGCCCAGTCAGGCGCGAGATGAGCGGAATGCGAAGCGGCTCGACACGATCGATCTGGAACGCATAGATGTCCTCCGCATTGTCGCCCCACATCATACTGGCGCCCTGGTCCGGACCCAGCCAGTGATCGCTTTTGCCAAAGGAAATCTCGTGTCCGAGCAGGTGGTAGGAGAGATTCGCCTCCAGAATCCGCGCATAATTCGCTGAAGCGATCGGCCCCTCCGGAATCGTGTCCTGTACGAGATTACTCGCGATCGGGATCTCGTCATTCGTGGAGAGCAGCGCTGCCAATGCCGGCGAATAGCCCGCCGCGCTCGGCGCGTGCTGATACTCTCCGCGGAAATACAGCGAAAAACGCCCCGCCGTCGCTCGCGCGCTGAATCCCGAATAGTCGTTGAAGCCGCCCTCGTACGGTCGCCCGTAGTCGTTGATAATCGTCTGTCCCAGGTGATAGCTGTCCCGCAGTGGCGTCCCGGTTATCCCGCGAAAATTGGTATAAACGCTCTCCAGCGTTCCGTGCGGATGGTTCAGCTCGGTCGCGTTGTCGATATCCGGCTGTACCTCCTGGAGCACCGCCAGATAAATGGATTTTGCCTCGTCGTTGTTCGTATCCGTGTCAATGCGGTCCGCGCTCTGCTGCAGCATGTGCGCAATGCTCAGCCGCGTCCATGGCCGCAACCCCAGAAACGCTGTGTCCAGATACCCCAGCGAGTACAGCCGATCCAGCGCAGGATAAATCCAGCTGTCCATCGGCACATAGCTCGACCCTTCCGAGCTGGTCTCGATCATCGGAACCGGCGGCTTGTAATTCGGCGGGAACGGCTGCGGGGTGGAAGTGGTTTGTGCGTGTGCCTGGATTAAACCTGCGCCGGCCAGCAAACCAGCAGCCAAAAAGCAAAAGCGTCTCAATCGGACCTCGGTGGGGGAGTACCATTCCCGGCACAGCAAATAATCAGAGGCCTGCCGGTGATTTCAGCCTGGAGGATGCGCCCTGCACTGTCAAGCGGTGCAGATGAGGATGAAGGCTCTGTCATCTTAGACTTCACTCCCGTCCCGAATCTGCTCGCCGCGCCAGGAGCTGTCCCATCTCAGGCTCAGCTTTTCGTGAACACGGCCCTGGTACGATCGGCTACCGGCCACCGCCTGCCGGCTTACATATGCGCCGGGTCGCCGCGCTCCGGATCCACGCCCAGCTCCGCCATCGCCGCCTGGGCCTTCTTTGCGTCGAATTTCCCCTCGCGCGCCAGCTTCGACAGCGTCGCCGCCGCCACCGCCTCCGCGTTCACCTCAAAGTGCCGCCGCAGATGCTCGCGGTTGTCGCTGCGCCCGAACCCGTCCGTTCCCAGGCTCACCAGCCGCGTCGTCAGCCAGGGTGAAAGCTGGTCCGGCACTGCCTTCATGTAGTCCGTCGCGGCAATAATCGGACCTTTTGTTTTTCCGATAACCGACACGATATACGGCGTCTCCTCCGCCTTCGCGGGATGCAGACGGTTCCACCGCTCCACGCTCAGCGCCTCGCGCCGAAGCTCGTTATAGCTGGTCACGCTCCAAACGTCGGTGGCCACGCCATACTTCTCCGCGAGGATCGTCTGCGCTCGCAGCACCTCGTTCAGAATGGGACCGCTGCCGAACAGCTGCGCCACCGCCTTGCCGCCTTCCGCAGCCTTCAGCTTATAAATGCCGCGCAGGATGCCTTCCTCAACGCCCTGCGGCATCTCCGGCATCGCATAGTCCTCGTTGTACATGGTGATGTAGTAGAAGAGGTCCTCGCCCTTCTCGTACATCCGCCTCATGCCATCCTGCAGAATCACCGCCATCTCGTACACATACGCCGGGTCGTAGCTCACGCACGTCGGAATCACGCTCATGAGAACGTGGCTGTGCCCGTCCTGGTGCTGGAGCCCCTCGCCGGTCATAGTCGTGCGACCCGCGGTGCCCGCCATCAGGAAGCCCTTGCCCCGCGCATCGGCGAACGCCCACATCATGTCGCCCACTCGCTGGAATCCGAACATCGAGTAGTACATGTAGAAGGGAATCGTCGGCACCAGATAATTTGCGTAGCCCGTGCCCGCCGCGGTAAACGAAGCCATCGATCCGGCTTCCGTTATACCTTCCTCCAGAATCTGCCCGTCCTTCTCCTCGCGGTAATAGAGCAGCATGTCCACGTCGTGCGGTTTGTACTTTTGTCCCTCGCTCGCGTAGATGCCCACCTGCCGGATCGCGGACTCCAGGCCAAACGTCCTGCCTTCGTCCGGAACGATCGGCACCATCAGCTTGCCGATCTTCTCGTCCTTCATCAGATGGCGCAGGATGCTCACGAACCCCATGGTCGTCGAAACCGCGCGTCCCCGCGACCCGCTCGTCCACTCCGCAAATTCGCTCAGATCCGGAGCCTTGAACTCGATCGGCGGCACGTCCCGCTTTGGCATGTACCCGCCCAGACTCAGCCGCCGCTCGTGCATGTATTGCATCTCCGGCGCGTCCTTCGCCGGCACGAACAGTTTGCCTGCCCGCGCATCATTCTCCGGAATGGGCAGATCATAGCGGTGGATGAAATCCACCAGGGCATCGTCCGCTACTTTTTTCTCCTGGTGCGACGCGTTGCGCGCCTGCGTGCTCCCCAGCCCATAGCCCTTCACCGTCTTGGCCAGGATCACGGTCGGTCCGCCCTTGTGTTCGGCGGCCCGTTTGTAGGCGTTGTAGATCTTCCTCGCGTCGTGTCCGCCGCGATGCAGGTGGAAGATCTCGTCGTCGGACATGTCCTTGACCAGCTCCAGCAGCTCCGGATACTTCCCGAAAAACTCGCTCCGGATGTACGCGCCGCCCTTCGCCTTGAAGGCCTGGTATTCGCCGTCCACGCACTCTTCCATGCGCTTGAGCAGCAGCCCGGTGTGGTCGCGTTCGAACAGTGCGTCCCAGTCCGAGCCCCAGATCACCTTCAGCACATTCCAGCCCGCGCCTCTGAACACCGCCTCCAGTTCGTCGATAATCCGCCCGTTACCGCGCACCGGCCCGTCCAGCCGCTGCAGGTTGCAGTTGATCACGAAGATCAGGTTGTCCAGCTTCTCCCGCTTCGCAATCGACAGCGCCCCCAGCGTGTCTACCTCGTCCGTCTCGCCGTCGCCGATGAACGCCCAGATCTTACGCGGCGTCTTTTCGATCAGGCCGCGATTTTCGAGATACCGCATGAACCGCGCCTGATATACCGCATTCAGCGGCCCAATCCCCATCGACACTGTCGGG
>JBAUZR010000174.1:0-2688 GCA_049585375.1 Acidobacteriaceae bacterium | reverse complement strand
CCATGATGGTGGCGAAGATGAGAGTGGTGGCACCAACGACGGCGGTGCCAATCAGCACCGGTTTGGCACTGGCTTTGAACGTATTGCCCGCACCGTCGGCCGCTTCCAGCATCCTCTTGGCGCGCTCGAAGTCCACCTGCACTCCATACTGTTTTTTTACCTCTCCGGGCACATCCGGCTGGTTTTCGATGAGCGACAGCTCGTAGATGGACTGCGCGTTGTCGGTCACCGGTCCAAACGAATCCACTGCGATGGTCACCGGTCCCATGCCCAGGAAGCCGAAGGCCACCAGACCAAAGGCAAACATCGGCGCTGCCAAAATCACGTTCGAGAACCCGAGGGTGCTGACTCCGTATCCAAGGGCCATTAGAAGGATGACGGCCAGTCCGAGGTAGTAGGCTGAAAAATTCCCGGAGACAAAGCCGGAAAGCAGGCCGAGAGCGGCTCCGCCCTCTTTTGCCGAGGCCACGACTTCCTTCACGTGGCTGGCTTCGGTGGAAGTAAACACCTTAACGAGCTCGGGAATGAGTGCACCGGCTACGGTGCCGCAGGAAGTGATGGTCGCGAGCTTCCACCACAGGCTGGGATCTCCGCCCAGATTGGAAAGCAGGAGCCAGGTGACCGGATAGGTGGCGGCAATGGTGACGATGGATGTGATCCAGACCAGCGAGGTGAGCGGCGCCTCGAAGTTAAACTGCTCCGCTTTGCCGAACCTCGCTTTGGAGATCACCACGTTAACGTAATAGCCGGCAACGGCGGCCACCAGCATGGCAATGCGAACTGCAAACAGCCAGACGAGTAACTGCACACCGGTGACAGCACCTTTGGCGCCCAGAATGATGAACGCAATCAGCGCCACCTGTACCACGCCGTAGGTCTCGAAGCCGTCCGCCGTAGGACCTACCGAATCGCCGGCATTGTCTCCGGTGCAGTCGGCGATCACGCCTGGGTTACGGGCGTCGTCCTCTTTGACGTGGAAGACAATCTTCATCAGGTCGGCGCCGATGTCGGCAATTTTGGTGAAAATGCCGCCAGCCAGGCGGAGCACGGCGGCGCCGAGCGATTCACCGATGGCAAAGCCGATGAAACACGGACCGGCGTAGTCTCCCGGAACGAACAGGATGATGATGAACATCATCAGCAGCTCGACGGAGATCAGCATCATGCCGATGCTCATGCCCGACTTAAGCGGAACGCTGAAGGCGCGATACGGATTCCCGCCCAGGGAAGCCCATGCGGAGCGCGAGTTCGCCAGCGTATTCACCCGGATGCCGAACCAGGCCACCCCATAGCTGCCCGCCATTCCCAGGACGCTGAAGGCAAGGATGATGATGACGCGGGCGGCGCTGAAGTGCAGCAGAGCGGCGAAATAGACCAGAATCACGACCGCGATGAACGACCACAGCAGCAGCAGGAACTTTCCCTGGTGGAGCAGATACGTCTTACAGGTCTCCCAGATCAGCTGCGATACCTCTTTCATCGCACGGTGCGCCGGCAGTCCCTTCAAATGAACGTACATAAAGAGGCCGAAGACCATTCCCAGAATGCAAAACAGGGGGCCGAACATCAGAAGGCTGTGGCCGTTCATGCCGAGGAATTTCACGGTCGACAAATCGGGCAACTGCAGATTGGCTTCGCCTCCGGCGGCGTGTTCCTGTCCGAAAGCGACTGCTGGCAACAGCAGGCCTGTCAGGGTCGCCAGCGTCTTGTATCGCCGCCTGAGAAATACGGCTGCGCCTCTAATGACACTGGCCAGGGGCTGTGTCGCGGCATAGAGCGCTTTTCGGGTGAACAACCAACCGACAACGAGCGAAAGAATGCTCACTACAAAACAAAACGATATCCAGCCGGTAACCGACACAGATCCTCCCCTGTATGCGTGGATTCACTTCTCGCGTCTCGCTTCCCGAGCGCGAAAGGAACTGTACCACGGGAACACAAGAGCATAACAGTGGAATCAGCGGCGGGATGTGACCAAGGGCACAGGTGGCAAAGCCTTGACACAGACGGAGTTCAGGGCATTGGGGGCAGGGCTGAAGGAGGCATTTGGGCGCCTGGCCAGGGGCCTCGACCAGGGGAAACAGCGAGCTACCTTCAGCGAACCAGTACGACATCCAGGGTGCGCGGTCCGTGGACACCGCGGATGCGGGTCATTTCGATATCGGCTGTGGCTGAGGGCCCGGAAATCAGCGTCAGCAGCGGGGTGCTTGTCGAGCTAAGGCGTGAGAAGGCCTCGGGGACGGTTTCGACAACCTGATCGGCGCGGACGATGCAGAGGTGGCGATCCGGCAACAGGGTTAGGCGGCGCGCGCCCTCACCGGGACCGTGGGTCAGGCCGATGGTTCCGGTCCAGGCAATGGCCACCGTGCATAGGGTCACAATGCCATCGCAATCGTCGAGGTCCGCGACCGTTGCCTGCTGTTCGGGAAGAAACCTGAACTCCGAAGGGAGAAGCTGCTGGGGGAGGCCGTCAGCGACGATCACCTTCTTCTGGCCACTCTCGCGCAGAATGGCGAGGATTGTTTTCGGCACGGAGGCCGCGTCCGCTTCCACGACGTTCGTGTCGTAGTCGCGCAGCCGCTCCAGGAGGAGATCGAGGCGCGCTTCGGCATTCAATTGGCCGGCCCGGACGTAATCCCGCGGGATCGCTGCGGATTCCGATGCGAGGTCGCCGGGGCTGCCGAGGGC
>JBAUZR010000173.1:0-9108 GCA_049585375.1 Acidobacteriaceae bacterium | reverse complement strand
GAGCTTCTATGGGAAGAAAGCATACACCACTCGAACGTCTATGGGAAAACAGCCTGAGCCGGCCGCTGCCCGCCCGCGTCGACCACCCCCCGCGGCGAGCCCTCCCGCTGCATTGCGTGGTACTGTGAGAGCCAGTTCCAACTCGATGTACAGGCGCCGGAGCAGCCATGGAGAAGGCAAACGGCATCGTCGAACAGCTTTTCGGTCAAGCTCTCGACCTTTCACCCGAGCAGCGGACCGCGTTTCTCGACCGGGCATGCCCGGCGCAGCCCAGCGTCCGACGTCAGGTCGAACTGCTCCTTGATGAGAACGATCGCCTCACCGGCTTTCTGCACAGCTCCCCATGGAAATCCGGCGATAAACATCCGAACCCCTCGCCCTCCCGCGAGCCGTTCGGTCCGGGAACTCGCCTCGGCCGATACTCCCTCATCGAACTTCTCGGCGCCGGCGGCATGGGCATGGTTTATCGCGCCCGCGACGAGAAACTCGAACGTATCGTTGCCATCAAGATTCTCGCCTCCGGACTTCTCACCAATGAGACCATGCGCAGCCACTTCCGGCGCGAAGCCAGGGCTCTGGCACGCCTGAACCATGCAAACATCGCTTCGCTTTACGACGTAGGCGAGCAGGACGGCGTCGACTACCTCGTCATGGAATGCGTCCAGGGTCAGTCCCTCCGGGCCCGGCTGCAGGCCGCGCCTCTCACTCCCGCCGAGGCCACCCGCATCACCGTCGACATCGCCGGAGCGCTGGAAGAGGCGCACGCGCAGGGTGTCGTGCATCGCGACCTGAAGCCGGCTAACGTCATGATCTCCTCCCGTGGTCAGGTCAAGGTCCTGGACTTCGGAGTCGCCAAACTTCTCACCCCCTCTGAAACTACACAGTCCCTGATTCAGACCAATTCTCCAGTTGGCACGCCGCTCTACATGTCGCCCGAGCAGGCATTGGGCAAGCCCGTCGATGTTCGCTCCGACCTGTGGAGTCTCGGCGCCCTGTATTTTGAAACCCTCACCGGACGGCCCCCTTTCCAGGGCGACAGTGTCCTGGCCGTGCTGCAGGCCATCACTCAGGATCGGCTCACGCCGCTCCGCCAGATCCGCCCCGACGCCCCGGAGCAGGCGGAGCGCATTGTGCAGCGCGCCCTGCAGAAGGATCCGGCTCACCGCTACCCCACAGCCACGGAGATGGCCCGGGACGCCTCGGCACTCCTGGCCACCATGACCGCTGCGGTTCCGCTCGCGACCCAGCCCCCCAGCCGCTTTCTGCGCACAGTAGCTGTGGCGCTGGCCCTCGTTCTCGTGGCCGGCTCCGTGACCGGCTGGTGGCTCTACCGGCGGATGGTCGAACGTCGCTGGGCGCGCGAAGAAGCGATTCCTCAAATTGACACTCTGCTCGAATCGGGCCGCCCTCTCGCTGCCTTCGCCGTTCTCAAAAGAGCCGAGAACGACCTGCCCGGAGATCCCCACCTGCGCCAGATCGCCGACGCCAACACCACAAAGGTCTCCATCACCTCTGATCCATCCGGCGCGCAGGTGAGCATCCAGGACTACCTTGCCCTGAATGGGCCGGTTCTCAATCTCGGCACTACGCCTCTCAAAGCGATCCGCATCCCCAATGGATATTTCCGCTGGACCGTCGCCAAATCCGGCGTTGGCCAAATGGTCGTCGCGCCCAGCACCGACCAGAACATGAATTTCCCTCTGGCCCTGGCCCAAACCCCGCCTCCCGGAATGGTCTACGCTCCCGGCGGAGTCTGGGGGGACTACAACGGGTTTATCGGCTGGGTCGGACCGTATCGATTCCCTCCCTACGATATTGATCGCTACGAGGTCACCAATCGCGAATATCAGGCTTTCCTCGACGATGGAGGCTACCAGAAGCCGCAGTACTGGCCTGCTGCGTTTCAACGAGACGGCCAGACGCTCACCTTGAGCCAGGCCATTCCTCTTTTCCGTGATGCAACCGATCGCCCCGGGCCCTCCACCTGGGCCGGCGGCCATTATCCCGAAGGCAAAGCGAACGATCCAGTCTCCGGCGTCAGCTGGTTTGAAGCGTCGGCCTACGCCGCCTGGGCTCACAAGACGCTGCCGGTCCTCGGCCAGTGGTATCAGGCGGCCGATTTCGATTACGCCGGCTACACCGTCCAGCTCAGCAATCTGACCACGGGTCGCCCGGCTCCCGCCGGCGCGTACCAGGGCCTGGGTCCCTACGGCACCTATGACATGGCCGGCAATGTTCGCGAGTGGATCGCCAATCCGGTCGACGCTGACCTGCGCTTCATCCTCGGCGGCTCATGGCGCTCACCCAATTACCTGTACACCAGCCCCGAGGCGCTCTCGCCCTTCGACCGCTCCGACACCAACGGATTCCGCTGTGTCCGCGATCTCGGAACCATCCCCGCGGCCGCCGCGGCTCCCGTCATTCGCGTCACGCGCGACTTTGCGAAGTTTACGCCGGTCGACGATGCCGTCTTCCGCGCCTACACCCTCCTTTATGACTATCCGAAGACTCCGCTCAATGCCCACGACGAAGGCGTCGTGAAGGAAACCGCGGACTGGCGCGAGGAGAAAGTCACCTTCGACACCGCCTACAACAACGAGCGCATGTCCGCGTACCTCTTTCTGCCCAGACGCGTGAAGCCGCCCTGGCAGACCGTTCTGTTCTTCCCCAGCGCCCGCGTGCTCTTCCTTCCGCCCGACAGCAGCGAGCTCGGCGACGTGAATTTCTTTGACTACATCATCCAGAGCGGCCGTGCCGTCATGTACCCCGTCTATGAAGACACCTACGAACGCCGCCTCGCCCACCGCCTCCCCGCCAGCCCCGACAGCATTCACGAGCCCGTGGACTGGTACAAAGACGCCGCCCGCTCCCTCGACTACCTCGACACCCGTTCTGACATCGACAAGAACAAATACGGTTACCTCGGCGTCAGCATGGGCTCCGCGGACGGCGTGATTTTCGCCACCCTGTTGCAGGATCGCCTCCGCACCGCTGTCTTCCTCGATGGCGGCTACTTCCTGATCAAACCCTCCCCGGGATTCGACCAGGCCGACTTCGCCCCCCGCATGAAAAAACCCGTGCTCATGGTCAATGGCCGCTACGACTACACCTTTCCTGTCAGCACTTCGCAGGAACCGCTCTTCCGCATGCTCGGTACGCCCGCAGCCGACAAGCTGCATGTGGTGCTCGATACGCCTCACGACGTGACCGAAGATCGCCCCGTCCTCGTGCGCCAGGTCCTCGCCTGGCTCGATCGCTATCTGGGAAGAGTCGCAACTTCCTCCAACTAGCGCGCCCGCGGATTTCGAAACCCGCCCCTGCGCCTCAGCGCTTCCGCCCCTTGTCCGCCCCTCGGCCGCGCTCTTTCCCCATCGAGCTGTATCCCGGATGAACCCCCGGCGTGAGCCCCTCACGTTCGGCAATCCTGCTCAGAAGGCTCTCCAGCTGACCACGCTCCTCCACCGTGAGAGCGCTGCACAGCGCTTCGTTGTGTTGGCGCGCCACTCGTCCCAGCTCGCCCATGCGCTCCCTTCCCGCCGCCGTCAGTTGCAGCGAATAGAGCCGGCGATCCTCCGCATGCGCCTCCCGCACCACCAGCCCCTCCGTCTCCATTTCATCGAGGAGCGCCACCAGACGGCTCGGGTGAATCCCCAGCCGCTCCGCCAAATCCCGCTGGCTCAGCCCGCTGGACCGCGCCAGCATCCGCAAAATTCCCGCCTGGGGAGGCGTCATCCCCAGCGGCTCCAGCCGTTCCGCAAACTGTTTGGCTGCATGCGCGCCCACCTGAGCCAGCAGGAACGCGGAAAACACTCCCTGCGGCGGTCTTTCAAAGTCCATGGGAAAAGTATTGCATGTCGTAATCATTTATTGTATAAATCATTTTACTATGAAACCAAATCGGATCGCGCCCAACGCTTCCCCCCGGCACGCCGGACCCCCGCTGCTGCTCCCCGCCCTTATCTACGCGGGGCTCATGATTGCGGGCGCATCCACCCTCAACGCCGCCTTCCAGATCCCCCATGACTCCGCGGCAGCCGCCGCTGCTTACCTCGCGCGGCTGGACCGCTCACTATCCTGGGGCTCCTTCTGCGAATTCGCCTCCGCCGTTCCCCTGGCGATCTTTGTCGCCACGGTCGTCAGCCGTTTGCACTTCCTCCGCGTCCGAGCCGCTGGCGCCACCATAGCCCTCGCCGGCGGAATCCTGGCCGCCGGCATGTTGCTGCTCTCCGGCCTGGCCCTGTGGTCGCTTACCCGTCCCGGAATCGCAGCGGCCGATGGCGCGGTGCGCACTCTTCAGGCCGTTGGCTTCGCCGGCGGTGGACCGGGATTCGTCGTGGCCCTCGGCCTCTTCCTCGCCGGCGTTTCGGTCACCGCCGGCCTTCACCGCCTCGTTCCCCGCTGGATCATGTTTTTTGGCCTCGCCGTGGCCCTCGGCTGCGAACTCGCCTCGCTCACCCTCGTCCTCTCGATCGCCTCCTGGTGCATTCCCTTTGGCCGCTTCCTCAGCATCGTCTGGATGATCGCCCTGGCCATCTGCCTGCCTTCCAGACTCCCTGCGGACACCGCCGCTCCGCTTTCCGTAAGCGCCTGATGACAATCCCGAGGCCCGCCATGCCGAATCGAACACCCTCCCCTGAACCACACCGCTCCGCCTCGGCCGCCATCTGGACGCCCTTCCTCCTCCTCTGCCTTATTGCCGTCGCCGCTGCCATCCGACGGTTCGTCGTCTTCATGCTGCCGCCGGCTGCCGATCCCACCGGCCTCGACGCCGCCTTCGCCTACCGCGAAGCCCTCACCCTTGCGCACATTCTTCCCGCTCTGGCCCTGGTCCTGCTCCTTCCCTTCTGGTTTTCCCAGCGCGTGCGTGCCCGTCCTTCCATCCATAGCAAGATCACGCACGCGCTTTTTGCTCTGGGCCTTGTCGTCGGCATCACCGCCATCCCCATGAGCTTCCACCCCGTCGGCGGCGTCACCGAAGTCTCGGCGGTGCTCTTCTTCGATGCGCTCTTCCTCTTCTCGCTCACGCGTGCGTGGATGGCCTTTCGCCGGCGCGATGCAGCCCGCCATCGCGTGTGGATGCTGCGAGCCGTCGCAGTTCTCCTCGGCATCGCCACGACGCGGCCGGTCATGGGCGTCTTCTTCGCCACCCGCCGCCTTACCGGGCTCACTCTCAGTCAGTTTTTTGGGATCGCCTTCTGGATCGGGTTCACCACCACCTTCCTCGCCGGAGAGGCCTATCTCCGCACCCATCCCGATCCCGACACCTCAATCCCCGCTCATCGACGTGCGTGAGGAACGAGCCACCTGCGCGTTCTTTGAATGCTCAACGGTGCCCGCCAGCGCATGAACATCAGAACGAACCGCGCTTTTCCTGACGGCCCGCGCTCTGCGCCGTTCGGTGGCAAACTGAAATCATGAAGGCTCTCGTCCTTGAGGAATACAGTCGCCTGGCTCTGCGCGAGATTCCGCCGCCAGCACCCTCGCCCGGCGAATTGCTCATCCGCGTCGCCGCCTGCGGCATCTGTGGCAGCGATGTCCACGGATACGACGGCTCCTCCGGCCGCCGCATCCCCCCCCTCGTCATGGGACACGAAGCCGCCGGCACCGTTGCAGCCGTCGGCCATGCCGTCTCCCGCTTCCGTCCCGGCGATCGCGTCACCTTTGACTCCACCGTCTTCTGCGGAGCCTGTCCCTTCTGCCTGCGCGGCGAAATCAACCTCTGCGACCGCCGCGAGGTCCTCGGCGTCTCCTGCGGCGAATACCGCCGCGCCGGCGCCTTTGCCGAATTTGTCACCGTGCCGGAGCGCATTGCCCACCGACTCCCTCCGTCGCTCTCCTTCGCCGAGGCCGCCATGCTGGAGCCCACCGCTGTCGCACTCCACGCCGTCGCCGTCAGCGAGGTGCGCGCCGGAGAAACAGCCCTCGTCCTCGGCGCCGGCATGATCGGACTGCTCACCCTGCAGGCCGCTCGCGCCGCCGGCTGCTCCCGCGTCTTCATCGCCGACGTCGATGCCACCCGCCTCGACCTCGCCCGCCAGCTTGGCGCTACCGACGTTTTGCATCTCTCCGGACCGGACCTGGCTCGCGCCATCCTCACCCAGACCGATGGCGGCGTCGATGTAGTCTACGAAGCCGTCGGCCGCCAGGAAACCATCGAGACCGCGATTGCCTCGGTGCGCAAAGGCGGTACCGTGACCCTGATCGGCAACATCGCCCCTCAGGTCACCATCCCCCTGCAGGCCGTGGTCAGCCGTCAACTACGCCTGCAAGGCACCGCCGCCTCCTCTGGCGAGTACCCCCAGGCCATCGACCTCATCGACAGCGGAAAAATCCAGGTGAAGCCGCTCATCACCGCCATCGCCCCGCTCGAAGACGGCCCGCGCTGGTTCGAGCGCCTCCACGCCCACGAGCCCAATCTGATGAAGATCGTTCTCACCCCCGCACCCGAGGCCGCTTCATGAGCGACGCCCTCTTCGACCTCACCGGCCAGGTCGCCATCATCACAGGAACCAGCCGTGGTCTTGGCCAGTATTTCGCCCGCGCCCTCGCCCGCGCCGGAGCTGACCTGATCCTCACCAGCCGACGCCGCGAAACCCTCGCCGGCTTCGCCGCAGAGATTCAGGCCCTCGGTCGCCGAGCCGTCTCTCTCGAACTCGATGTCCGCGATCCCGCCAGCATTCACCGTTTCGCAGAAGAGGCCGAGTCCGCCTTTGGCGCTGTTCACATCCTCGTGAACAATGCGGGCTGCAACGTCCGCAAGCCCGCTCTCGACGTCACCTGGGACGACTGGAATCTCATCCTCGACACCAATCTGCGCGGCAGCTTCTTCGTCGCCCAGGCCGTCGCTCGTGGCATGATCCAGCGCCGCTACGGCCGCATCGTCAACATCGGCTCCGTCACCAGCGTCTTTGGCTACTCTGGCCTCGCCCCGTATGGAGCCAGCCGCGGCGGTATCCGCCAGCTCACGATGAGCCTCGCCGACGACTGGGGCCCGCACGACGTCACCGTCAACTGCCTCGCTCCCGGATGGTTTAAGACCGCGCAAAATCAGGTCCTCTACGAAGACCAGGCCTGGGTCAGCTCCCTCGTCGATCGCATCCCGCTCCGCCGCCCCGGCGCGCCCAACGATCTCGATGGCGCCATCGTCTTCCTCGCCTCCGAAGCCAGCCGCTACGTCACGGGCCAAACGCTGCTCGTCGATGGCGGCATCACCACCGGCTCCATGCGCGCCCTGCCCGGCAAGCCGCGGCAGTAGATTCCTCTCCCCGGACCGTTCACAAGCCGTTTTTGTATCAGGGCATGACTTCAGTCGTGCCGCAAGGCATCGCAATATCCGAGGGCTTTAGCCCCTGAGGTCTGCCTTCGCAGGTTCCCTGCGTCGAGTGGTTGATTGATTTTCAGGAGCCACGACCCGCCTGTCTCCCCAGTCTCTGTGGACTCTGTGTCCTCTGTGGTGGGCTTTTGGTTCTCAGGAGGCACGACCCGGACTGGCTTCCCAGTATTCTCTGTGGACTCTGTGTCCTCTGTGGTGGGCTTTTGGTTCTCCTAACCAGCCGCCATCGGCTCCATATCCCGCAGCAGAACCAGGTAAGCCCCGATCCCAACCACCAGATAAGCCGCCGCCACGGCAAAAGCCATCGTGAAGGCATGCCGCGCCTCCACCAGATAGCCGGTCACCACAGGTGCCAGGATGCCGGAAGTCTGATTCGAGAAGTTCAGAATGCCGCCCACCCGGCCCACGCTCTCCCGCGGCGCTATCAGCGACGGAGCCGACCACCCCACCGGCGCCGCCGCCGACAGCCCTCCAATTGACAGGCTGATCCACGCCAGTGCCTGTGCCGCCGTGTGCGCCCACGCGCAGCCGAAAATCCCCAGCCCCATCGCCGTCCCTGTCACCAGCACCGTCATCCGCACCCGGCTCGCATTCCATCCTCGCTGGATCAGCCAGTCCACCAACAGCCCGCCGATCCCCAGGTCCGTCGCTGTCGCCACCAGCCAGGGCACCCCCGTATACACAAATGAGTGCAGCAGATCGATGTGCAGTGCCGACGACAAATAGCTCGGCAGCCACGTCAGCAGCAGGTAAAACACATAGTTGTACGATCCGAAGCCGATCGCCAGCCCCAGCACCTTCCGCTGGGTTAGCAGCTCCCGGAACGATTGCTCCCGCGCCGGCGGTCCACCCCTGTCGCTGTTCTCCTCCCGAATCAGCGCCATCTCCTCCGCTGTCAGTCCAGGGTCCTCTTCCGGCTCCCGGTAAATGGCGAAGAACAACACAAAATAAAGCAGGCTCACCAGCCCGGTCGCTGCAAAACTGATACGCCAGCCCAGATGCAGCAGCAGAACCCCGATCAGCGGCACGCCGATCGCTGGCGCAAACTTCGCCGCTGCGTCGAAAAGACTCGTCGCAAAGCTCCGCTCTTCCTGCGGAAACCAGTTCCCAATCGCCTTCGCATTTGCCGGAAACGTCGGCGCCTCGCCCACTCCCAGCACAAACCGCGCCGCGAAGAACCCCGGAATGTTCGGCGTGATCGCCGCCCCGAATGTAGCCGCGCTCCAGATCAGCGTGCTGATGCGCCCTACCTTCTTCACGCCCAGACGGTCGAGCACCACCCCAATCGGCAACTGGCACAACCAGTAGGTCAGGTTGTAGGCGCCCGATAAATAGCCAAACATGACCTCGGAAATCCCGAACGCCCCAATCAGCGCATCGTGCGACACCGACAGGTTCACGCGGTCGAAATAGTTGATCAGAACGCCCAGCCCCAGCAGCCAGCCAATCCGCCATCGCCGCCGCGTCCTCACCGCGCGTCCCCGCATCGCTGACCCTGGTACGCTCCCCTGCACGGTCACCCTCTCACCGGAACCCGGACAATCTACCCGACCACCCTACCAGACCCCGGGTGCCCCATCTTTGTCTCCTCGCGCTTTTAGAGGAGACAGGGGGGGAAGCCGAAAATCTCTCCCAGCCGTTCTTATCCCAGATCCCCACAGCGGTAGTTTTGTTGGAAAGGCAACGAGGTTCGGGGACACAATGGTAAAAGGTCATACAACTATGAAAGCAGTCGTCATGCACGCTCCCGGCGACGTTCGCGTCGAAACCGTTCC
>JBAUZR010000172.1:0-5764 GCA_049585375.1 Acidobacteriaceae bacterium | reverse complement strand
CAGCTTCTCCACCCGCTCGCCCATTTCGGCGGCCGCTTTGTTCGTGAAAGTCACCGCCAGAATCGACTCCGGCGCAGCGCCCCGCTGCTCGATCAGATACGCAATCCGATGGGTGATGACGCGCGTCTTCCCGGAGCCGGCGCCGGCCAGAATCAACACCGGCCCATCGACGGCTTCAACGGCTTCGCGCTGCTGGGGATTGAGTTTGTCCAGTAAAGGCTGCAAAGGGGATCGCTCTCCTCTATTTTAATCGCTCGCCGGGACTGTTACCGTGGCTCTTATGCCGTTGCTCGTCGCCCGCGACCTCACCAAAGTGTATGGCTCCAACGAAGCGGTCCCGGTCGTCGACCGTGTCTCCTTTTCCATCGAGCGCGGCGAGACTTTGGGTCTGGTCGGTGAGTCGGGCTCCGGCAAAAGCACGATCGCGCGCATCGTCCTCGGCCTGCTCGAACCGACGTCCGGTTCTGTCATCTTCGACGGCCATCCGGTCACCGGAGTTCCGCAAAGCCAGCTTCGGGCTCTCCGCCGCCGCATCCAGCCGGTCTTTCAGGATCCCTACGCAGCGCTCAATCCCCGCATGCGCGTCGAGCAGATCGTCACCGAGCCGCTGGTCATCCACGAACGCGGTCCCGCCCGCCTGTCCAAAGGCGAGCGGCGCAACCGCTGCCAGGAGCTTCTCCGCCAGGTCGGCCTCGACGACTCCGCTCTGCCGCGCTATCCCCACGAATTCTCCGGAGGCCAGCGCCAGCGCATCAATATTGCCCGCGCCCTCGCGCTTCGGCCGGAGGCACTCGTTCTCGACGAGCCCGTCTCCGCCCTTGACGTCTCCGTCGGCGCGCAGATCGTCAACCTCCTGCGCGATCTGCAGCGCGACTTTCAGCTGACCTATCTCTTCATCTCCCACTCCATGCCGCTCGTGCGCTATTTGTCGGCGAACATTGCCGTCCTCCGCGCGGGCAAGCTCGTGGAGTTCGGCACCCGCGACCAGGTCTGCGCATCACCGCGCGAGGCGTACACACGAGAGTTAGTCTCCGCCACACCCCAGATCAGCATCTGAGCCCGTATCCCGTAACCTGTACCCTGTTAAAGCGTGCATCCCACCGTCTTCCACTACCTGTTCCTGGCCTTCGCTGCGCTTCTCGGCGGACTCGTGAACTCCATCGCCGGCGGCGGCGGCTTTCTCGTCTTTCCCTCGCTGCTGAAGGCCGGACTGCTGCCCATCGAGGCCAATGCCACCGGAACCGTCTCCCTCTGGCCCGGGCAGTTCACCTCGATCTGGGGCTACCGCGAAGACCTGCGCAAAAACCACCGCCTTGTCATCCCCGTCGCCATCGTCGCCGTCATTGGCGGGCTGGCCGGCGCTCTCACCCTTCTCAAAAACAGTCAGGGTTCCTTCCTCCGCCTCGTGCCCTATCTCTTCCTGCTCGGATCCACCAGCTTCGCCGTCAGCGGCCCGATCTCCCGCCGCGTGCGCCGCCGGATCGACGAGCACAGCGCGCATCCTGAACAGCACACGCGCGTCGCCCTCATCCCGATGCTGATCGCGCTCCTCGCCATCTGCTACTACATCGGATACTTTGGCGCTGGCGCCGGCCTGCTGACCATGACCGCCCTGGCGCTCTGCGGGATTGAAAAGATCGCCGAAATCAACGCCCTCAAAACCGTCATTACCACGACGGCCAACCTGGTCGCCGTCATCACCTTCATCATCGGCGGCGCCGTCGAGTGGCGCTTCTGCTGGCTCATGATGATCGCCTGCGCGATCGGCGGCTATACCGGCGCCCGCAACGCCCGGCGCATCTCCGACCGCATCCTGCGCCCCATCATCATCGTCCTGGGTTTCACCATCGCCATTTACTTCTTTACGCACCGTAACGGCTTATAGCCCGGTATCGTCCCCACCTAAAGTAAAAGGCTCCGCGTCCGGAAGCAGACGCGGAGCCTTTCCATCACAGGATTACTTGTGGCTGCAGCAGTCGCCGGGGCAGCAGGACGCCTGTCCCTGGCAGCAGCTCGCGGCACAGCAGCTTCCCGGGCAACACTTCGCTCCGGGGTGGCAGCTTGCCGCGCCTGTCATGGCCAGCGCGGAGAGAGAAAACAGGGAAGTGGCGACGATCGCAAGAATTTTGGCTTTCATAAAAAGATTCCTTTCAGTGTGAGGGGATCGACTTGCGCCGAGGCGCAGAGAGACGCGAGCACACCGCAGGTCTAAGTCCGCAGATCGTCTTTGAGGCGGAAGACCGCAACCGAATAACGCAGCCCCGATATCAGTTCCCGCCGCGGAACCTCAAATTCCCGCTCCGCCCGGGGCGCCGGCAGCGCGGTCGCCGGCAGGGAAGCCGCGGCCAGCTCCTTCGCCGCGCTCTGTCCTTCGGCCTTCTCGGGAATCTGCTCGGCACACTGGGCCGTCGAGCAGCTCTGCAGGCCGCCGTCGGAGCGCGGGCAGCAGGGCATATCGCGACAGCGCATCACCGGCGTCAGCAAAGCATTGGCCGAAGCGGCCGTCACCACCCACACCACGGCCATGGCCAGGGCCAGCCATCGGCTGCTGCCGCGATGAAGGGAGAGCGTCACACGCCGATCTTAGCCCGGCAGCGCACTCGGTTCCGGTGATGCCCGTCACTGCTTCACGGGCACCATGTACATCTGTGCCGACTCCCGATTCACCGGGCGCACCACATGCGGCGTGATCACGATCGCCAGCTCCGATACGTCCAGATTGCTGTCCGTGTTGGTCGCGTCCGCGAATCCCGGCAGATCGTTCAGCCCCGGAACTCCCGTGATCGCGTTGGATTCCTGCCGCGACAACGCGCTCACCAGCACCGCCGTCTCGCCCACCTTCACCGCCGTAATGGCCTGATACTGGCGATTGTTCATCAGGGGCAGGCCGTTCAGAGTCGATCCGGCCAGCGACGAAAGCTGCAGGTCCAGCTTCAGCGATACGTGACTGGCATCCTGCATCCGCGGCGTCACCTTCAGCGTCAGTCCGATGTCCTGATACTGCACCTGCGGAATCTCCTGCTGCGCCGCCGACTGCAGCTGCGACAGGTTAACGCCCAGATTCTGCAGGGTGCTGGACAGGCCCGACGTCGAGATCCCTGGAATCGATAATGACGACGTTCCCAAACTCGAGTAATTCGACGTCTCAATCGGATACTTCTCGCCAGTGCGGATCGTCGCCTCCTCCCCGTCCAGGGTCCGCAGCTGTATCTGATCCAGCGCTCGCACGTCCGACGAATTCAGCTGCATGTTCAGCGATCCGCCGCCATAGATGATGCCCGTCATCGTCAAACCCCCGCCGAACACGCCGAATGGCTGGGTCAGGATGCTGTTGCTGATCTGTCCGGAGGCAATCAGAATCGCGAGAATCGCCTCCCAGTCCCCCGGCGCCGCCAGCCCGCTCGATACGATCTGCTGCACCAGGCTCGAATTGCTGTTCAGCAGGTTGCGCGCCTCGGAATACACGTTGAAAAGAGTCGTCGTGTTCGGCAGGATCAGCCCGAGGTTCACCGCCTTGGTCCGGTCGATCTCGTACATGCGCACATCCAGCTGCACTTCGCCCCGGCCCGACAGCAGCCGGTTCAGCGTCGCGTTCAGAGCCCCCAGATTCTCTTCAGCGCCCCGAATCGTGAGAGTCCCCTGGTCGGCATCCGATGTCGCTGTCTTAACGCCAAACACGTTCTTGGCTACGTTGATCATCTGCGCCAGCTCGTCCTGGGTCATCCCCGGCATGTACACCGTCTCCGCCGTCTGTCGCTCATACTCGTCGCGATAGGCCCGAGTATCTTTGGCCACCAGGGCTCGCGCCGGATCGAGCGGCACGAAAAAGCTGTCCGTGGCCAGCGCCAGTGCCTGCTCGGCCGTCGCGAAATCCGCGTCGTCCACGTCGAACTGGATCTGCTGCACGCCCACCGAGTTGTCCAGCGTCGGCTGGATTCCATAAGCCGGCAGAACCTTTGAGATGACGTCCCGCTCGTTTGCATGCAGATGGAAGCTCAGGCGCACCGGCTTTGGCCGAAGCTGAATCGGAGGCGCGGCCTCCACGTCGCTCTGAGAGTTCGTCGCCGGCTCCCCGGCCACCGTGTCCCGGGCCAGCTCGTTCACGTGCTGCGCAACCACCGGATCCCGGGGATCGAGGCGGTCAGCCTCGGCGATCTTGGCGCGCGCCTCGTCAAAATGTCCCAGGATCCTGGCCTTGTCCGCCTGCTGCACCAGCTCCGTCACCCGATGCTGACGGGCGATGTCTTCCGACATGCCATATTTCGGATTGTCGGGATCCAGAGCCGCCGCCTTCGCAAATACATCGATCGCTGCGCTCAGATCGCCGTGCTCCATCTCCTTCGCGCCCGCCAGAAACAGCTGCTCCGCCCGATCGCGATCCTTTTTGGAGACAGGGTGCTTATTCGCCCCGGGTGTCTGAGTCCCGTGCGCCTCAGCCCCGTGTGTCTGAGCCTCAGGCGGGCTTCCCGGAGCATTCGGCGCCGGGGCGGTCGTCTGCCCTGCCGCCAGCGCTGTCAGCGCGAGCGCCACCAGGCACCACCGGCATCCGCTACGAAACATTCTCTGCGGCTTCCCTGGTCAGATCCTGGGCTGTCGTCGCTTCCAGCAGCGCCGCCAGCGTTGTGGTGCACGCGGCAGGGCGATATTCCATCAGCGTGTCAAAACTGGAATGGCCCGTCGCCACGGCGATCGTCGGCAGTCCATTGAGCCGCGCCGCCTCGATATCGAAAGGCGTGTCGCCAACCACGCAAACGCTGAACTCCCGATCCTGAGCGGCGCCTCCCGCGTCGCTGAGCAGAATCGCCCGCGCCTGTTCGGCTGCGCTTGCGATCATGTCCGCGCGCACCTCGAAGCGATCAGAGAATCCTCCAAAGCTGAACCATGACCGCAACCCGGCATTTTCGATCTTCAGCCACCCAATCTCTTCCAGATTGCCCGTGGCCACGCCCAGCAAAGCTCCCCTTTTCTGCAGATGCTCGAGCGTGGCTTCCACGCCCGGCATAATCGTCGGCTGCAGTTGCCTGCGCCGCTCCGCGACCTTCGCGCACATTGCCTTCAGGACTGCCTCGCGCTGCGGCCGCCACACCTCATCCTCCACCTGGGCTAGACGAAAAGCGTCGCGCAGGATGCCAGGATCGGTATTTCCGCCCAGAATCACACCATCCAGAATCAGATCGCGCCCCATCACGCCGCGCACGCTCTCGAAAAACGCGTCGAAGTGAACCCGGTCTTTATGGCGCAGCAGCGTCCCATCGATATCGATCAGATAGGCGTCCTGCTCATCCCAGCGGAAGCCTTCCGAGAGGAAGACGCGCGACTCGTCGGCTTTGCTCATGGATACAGGGTAAATGGCATGGCGAAGACGGCGCACGGCTCCCTGGTCCGGGGCCCGGGAGCAGAAATTCCCCCTCCGCCTGGCTCCCGCCCTCGGGAGTCAGCGGAGAAGGGAGGTGTTTCGTCCGAACCGCGTTCAGGCACCCGCGCGTATGGGCAGGGGACGGCTCAGGGCTCCTACGCCAAAAGCGCCATTTGTTGGATGGCAGCAACGCGCCAATACTTCAGCGCGCCACCTGCTTGAGAGGAAGCTCCGCACGCTCGCTGCGCGGCGGGCGCCGTAACCCGTTGCGCACCTGCGCCGGGTCAATATCCAGCTCCGCCAGAATCCGGCTGAGCGTGTTGCGATGGACACCCAGTTCCTTCGCCGCCTTGCACTGGTTGCCGCGGTGGCTGGAAAGCACCTCAAGCATGAACCGGCGCTTGAACT
>JBAUZR010000171.1:0-5908 GCA_049585375.1 Acidobacteriaceae bacterium | reverse complement strand
TTAAGAGAAAGCGCTGAACAAACAAGAGAAAAACAAAAGGGCCTTGTCGCGAGGACAAGGCCCTTGCGCCGTGAGGCGCGTGTTGCCAGACGCGAAGTCTAGTACATGCCTTCCATGCCGCCGCCGCCGTGGCCGCCGGCGGGAGCTGCCTGCTTGGGCTCGGGGATTTCCGAGACCATGGCTTCTGTGGTCAGCATCAGCCCGGCGATCGACGCTGCGTTCTGCAGCGCGGTGCGCGTGACCTTGGTCGGATCGATGACGCCGGCTTTCACCAGGTCCTCGAAGACGCCGGTCTGGGCGTTGTAGCCGTAGTGGTCGTCTTTGCTCTCGTGGATTTTGCCGACTACCACTGCGCCTTCTTCGCCGGCATTACCGACGATCTGGCGGAGAGGCTCCTCGAGTGCCCGGCGAACGATCTGGGCGCCGATCTTCTCATCGCCCTGGAGGGTCTTGATGAGAGCTTCGACGTCCTTGGTGCAGCGAACCAGCGCTACGCCGCCGCCGGGGACGATGCCCTCTTCGACAGCCGCGCGGGTCGCGTGCATGGCGTCCTCGACACGAGCCTTCTTCTCCTTCATCTCGGTCTCGGTTGCCGCACCGACTTTGATCACCGCAACGCCGCCGACCAGCTTGGCCAGCCGCTCCTGCAGCTTCTCGCGGTCGTAGTCCGAGGTGGTTTTCTCGACCTGGTTCCGGATTTCCTTCACCCGGCCCTCGATCGCCTTCGACTCACCGCGGCCTTCCACGATGGTGGTGTTGTCCTTGTCGATGGTCACGCGCTTCGCCCGGCCCAGGTCTTCCAGCTTGATGTTCTCGAGCTTGATGCCCAGGTCTTCGGTGATGGCCTTGCCACCGGTAAGGATGGCAATGTCGCCCAGCATCGCCTTGCGGCGATCGCCGAAGCCGGGAGCCTTGACGGCCGCGACGTTCAGGGTGCCGCGCAGCTTGTTCACGACCAGGGTCGCGAGGGCTTCGCCGTCCACGTCCTCAGCAATGATGACGAGGGGCTTGCCGTTGCGGGCGACCTGCTCGAGCAGCGGGAGCATGTCTTTCATGGCGCTGATCTTCTTCTCGTAGATCAGGATGTAGGGCTCTTCCTGGACCACTTCCATGCGGTCAGGATCGGTGACGAAGTAGGGCGAGAGGTAGCCGCGGTCGAACTGCATGCCTTCCACGACTTCGAGCTGAGTTTCGAGGGTCTTGGACTCTTCAACGGTGATGACGCCGTCTTTGCCGACCTTCTTCATGGCCTCGGCAATGATGGTGCCGATGGTGTGGTCGGAGTTGGCGGAGATGGTGCCGACCTGGGCGATCATGTCGCCGGTAACCGGCTTGGAGAACTTCGCCAGAGCGCCACCGGTGACGGTGCCGTCTTCGGCGCGCTTGCCGACCACGGCCGCAACGGCCTGGTCGATGCCGCGCTTCAGGGCCATCGGGTTCGCACCCGCAGCGACAGTCTTGACGCCTTCACGATAGATGGCCTGGGCCAGAACGGTCGCGGTGGTGGTTCCATCACCGGCAACGTCGCTGGTCTTGGAGGCGACTTCGCGCACCATCTGCGCGCCCATGTTCTCGAGCGAGTTTTGCAGCTCGATCTCTTTGGCCACCGTGACACCGTCTTTGGTGATGGTGGGCGAACCGAATTTCTTTTCGATGACGACGTTGCGGCCCTTGGGGCCCAGCGTCACCTTCACCGCATCGGCGAGAGTATTCACGCCGCGCAGAATTGCCTGACGGGAATCTTCTCCATGCAGAATTTGCTTTGCCATTGTTGCTATCTCCTGTGTTGTCGGGGAGCCTTGCCCCCTTGAAATCTATGTCGTGTGGCTTTTGCGGCGAAGCCGCGTCCGCCCGGGCGGTTAGCCCTTGAGGATGCCGAGGACTTCTTCCTCGCGCATGATGAGGAACTCTTCCCCATCAATCCGAATCTCGGTGCCCGAGTACTTGCCGAAGAGAATGCGGTCGCCCTTCTTCACATCCAGGGGGAAGACCTTGCCTTCGTCGTTGGACTTGCCCTTGCCCACGGAGATGACTTCACCTTCCTGGGGCTTTTCCTTCGCGGAGTCGGGGATAATGATCCCGCCGCGCACGGTCTCGTTCTCCTCGACGCGCCGAACGAGGATGCGATCGTGCAGGGGAGTGAACGTCGTTGTTGCCGAAGCAGTAGCAGTTGGCATTGCTTTTCCTTCTCCTTCAGAGATTCCAGGGCGGTTCTCGCGAACGCGCTCCGACTTATGGTTTCCCGCAGGGGCTGCCTGCGGAAGAAAACTTCCGGCGTCGAGACTTCGTGCCTTGGGTGATTGTGGGGCGACCGCCGGACCTGACCTGAAACTGGGCCGAACTGGAGGTCCGGAGCGGCTACGCGTCAGGACACGCCACGCGGGACCGCCATTTAGCACTTTCGCCCTACGACTGCTAACGTAGCGGGTCGGGGTTGTGGAAGTCAAGGGGATGGGAGGTAAAAAGTGAGTGAAATACGCTCAGATAATCGCGCAAGCTCTCCATTGCCCGGGGCGGCTACGGGTAACTTATTGTTTTAAAAGCGACTACTGCACAGGAGGGACAGGTTTTCCTGTCCCTCTTTGGCGAATTGCCCGGGAGGCAAAGAATCAGGCGCTGCAGTCCACTATTTCACTGTCGCATCCACGGCCTGCTCCCACTTCTGTCCTGCCGTATTCACAGCCAGAACGGCGAAGCGGTGGGTTCCGGCGGCGAGGCTGATCGACGTCTGGAGAGTGGTGCTGGAGGATTCGGAGTACTTCTTCACGCCATCCACCCACAGCTGCATGCTGGACAGTGTGCCGGTCACGGTGGCGCTGGCCAGCACCTGCACGGGCGAGCTCACCGTCGAGCCGCTCGCCGGCGAGCACAGGTTCACGCCTGCTGAGCCGGGAGCGCTGCAGCCGGCCGCCACCTGGAACGTGACCACGGTCTTCTGCTGGCGGCCGTCCACGTCGGTAGCGAAGAAGGTCGCTTTGTGCGAACCGGTGGCAAGGGTGGCGGTCAAATCAAGCCAGCCCCGGTTCTCCCAGACGTGGTATTGCTCGCCGATTTTTCTGCCGTCGACCCAGACCTCAATCTTGCGCAGCATGCCAAACGAATTCGCCGCGGCATTGAACGATACCGACGTCTGCATATTCTGCTGGGGCTCGCAGATCCAGAAACCCTGCCCAGTGGTCGGATACGGGCAGCCGCCCCAGTTCTGAAGCGGCTCCTTCGAATTGTTGAGGCCGACTTCGAGCGTGGGCGTGGTTGTTGAGTTGTTCAGGATCGTCGCCACATCCGGCTCCAGATCCTCGTTAAAGTCACCCACAACGATATTGGAGGTGGAGGCGGCATAGGGCAGATCGGTCGTGGACTCCTCGTAGCCTCCCGACCCGTTGGCTATGAATGCCACAAAGGCTTCCTGTCCGGAGCTGTTGTAGCCAAGCCCGGCGATATCCATGTTGTATTTGGAGTCGCCGTCGAAGTTGGCCAGGACCATCGTCGGCGCGGTGCCAAAGCCGGCATCCTGCATCGTGTAATTGGTCGGCATGGTGAAGGTCGTGAACTGGCGATCGGGCTGTGACGTCAGCACGAGCAGCTGGTTGGCACCGGCGCCCGTATAGCCGAAGATGTCGGTCCGGCCGTCGCTGTTCACGTCGCCCGTTGAGAGGGAGAGAGTGTAAGCCGCGGTGTAGACGTGGTAGGTGCTGAAGACGCCGGCTCCGTTCCCGTAGAGGACATAGAGGTCCATCTGGGCGCATCCGCCCTGGGTGCAGTTGGAGCTTACGCCCATGGCGAGATCGGCGTTGCCATCGCCGTCAAAGTCGCCGATCCGGAGGTCGCCCATGCCGGTGTTCGCGGCGAATGTGTAGATCGTCTTTGGCGCCGCGAAATTCCCGGTCCCGTCGCCCTCCATCAGATAGAGGGCCTGGGTCGAGGTGGTATTGCCCTCGGTTACCAGATCGAGCTTGCCGTCATGATTGAAGTCCGCAGCGACCACACCACCGCCGCCAAAATACTGGCCGCTCGGCAGAGCGACGGTTTCATACTTCGGCGCCTGGAAAGTGCCGTTGCCATTTCCGAGGAAGACGGCCAGCTGGTTGGTCCCCGCCATCGCACTGATCAGGTCAACCTTGCCGTCGCCGTTGAAATCACCTGCGGCCAGCGGCTCCGTGCCCTGATACGTGGTGGGAAAGGTGTAAATCGTGGAGGGCGCGCTGAAGCCGCCGCTGCCGTTGGCGATCATCACGGCGAGGCTTCCGCCGATGTTCTCCACCATGTCCGGTACACCGTCGTTGTTCACGTCGATCGCGTAGAGATCGCGGGGCACGCTGCCCGCAGCATAGCTATGGACCGTAAACGGGGCCGTCTGGGCGGAGCCTCCAGAACAACACAGAACCATACCGACGAAGAGAGCGGACACGGAACGGAAACACAGCATACAACCTCCACAACAAACCGATTCACGTGAGAGCGACCGAATAGGTAGAGGTGACTGACAAGTTAACGGGTTGCTAAGAGGCCGGACTTAATTTCGGGGGCAGGCGTTTCGGGTTACGGGAGTAGGAATCGCGGCGGCGGTCCGCTATCGTAGCCAGTCGGGCGGGAGGGGTTTCTCAAAAAAGGGCGCAACCAGCAAAACAATCAGAGCTTACCTGAAGTTAACTGTAAAAAATGATTGGGGGATCTGGAGCGGCGTGTTAAGCCGCTCCGAAACGCGCCCTGCGATGCCAGCGGTCCTACTTCGAGGCCGATTCGCTGTTGGGCTGGAAGAGTTCGAGACGGACGTGCCACTCCACGGAGGCACCGGGCTTGAGCGTGACCATGCCGGTGTCCATGCCGTGCCATTCTTTGCCAAAGGGATCGGCGAAGTTGAACTGCTCCTCGATGGCCGCGAAAGACTTGGTTGGCGGCGCATAGACCTGGACGGTCTTGATGTGCGGAGAAAGGCCGAGAATTTTCACTCCATAGTTACTGGCCGGATCGGCGAGGTTGACATCGACCGCGCCATCGGTCCGGGTCAGCTTCGACCAGTTATCGTCGAGGTAAATATCGTCGAGCGGTTTTCCGGCAGGCGCGAGGAAGTCCCATTTGGTTCCCTTCACCGGGATCAGCTTGCCGGTGGGAAAAACGTCGGCGTAGTTATTCACGACGGCGACCTCGGAGCCCGGCACGTGCAGGAGCACCTGCTTGCGGTCGCCGCTGGGAATCGCAAAATAAGGATGCCAGCCAATGGCCATTGGCTCATCCTCTTTGCCCACATTCTTGGCGACGATGGTGGCATCGATGGCCTTGCCGGTGAGCGAGATCACGAAGCTCAGGTCGGTCTGCGAAAGCCAGTGACCGCCGAAGTCGCCGGCGTGGATCACGCCGGTCACGGTCTGGCCGTCGGGGATGGGAATGGTCTGCACGTCGTCAGTGTGGGAGGCGAGGATCAGGCCGTGCATGGCGTGCTTGTCCTCAGTCGGATGTTCGCTGTTGTGCCAGTTGGCCGGCAGAACGATCTTCTTACCGTGCCATTCCGTGGTTACGGTCTTTCCGTCCGGCGAAAGCGTGCCGATGATGCGGTTGGGATACGGCACCAGGAAAGCGCCGCCAAAGCTGAAGCTGGCGTTGCCGTTTGCATCGTCGGGACCGCCGTTCAGCTTCGCGGCGGCTTCTTCGAGGCTGGGCGAAGCCAGGACCGGAATCTCGCCCTTGCCCGGCATATCGGCGGTGATCTGGAAGACGTTCATGCCGCGGCCCGGCAGCACGGTGATGGAGCGGAACTCGGGCTGCTGGCCGTTGCTGGTGGCGGTGCGGGTCAACTTCACGACCGGCTGGCCGCCGATCTCCGGTGCAGAGGGCTGCGCGGGCTGCGAAGCCTGGGGTGTTTCAGCCACGGGCTGTGTCTCCTTTTTGCATCCTGCGATCAAAGCAAAGG
>JBAUZR010000170.1:0-2869 GCA_049585375.1 Acidobacteriaceae bacterium | reverse complement strand
AGAGCGCGCTGATGCCGCCGCCGCGACGATCGCGTCCGCCTCCGCCCATTCCGCCGAACATCTCCGCCCACCAGCCCATCCGCGCCAGCAGTGTGATTGCGCCTGCCAGCGTCGCCGCAATCGAGCTGGTCAGAATGTCTCGATTGCGCACGTGCCCCAGCTCATGCGCCAGCACTCCCTCCAGTTCGTCGTCGTTCAGCAGCTGAAGAATCCCGTGCGTCACCGCCACCGAGGCGTGTTGCGGATTCCGCCCCGTCGCAAACGCATTTGGCGAATCCGTCGGGATCACATAGATCTTCGGCATGGGGATGCCCATCTTCTGGGTCATGCGTTCTACCACCGCATAGGCGCGGGGCAGCTCCTCCCGGCTCACCGGCTGCGCCCGATACATCGCCAGCGCCAGCTTGTCCGAGTAGAAATAACTGAAGAAGTTCATTCCCGCTGCGATCACGAAAGCGATAATCGCGCCGTTTTCCCCCCAGCGGCTGCCGATCAGAACCAAAAGCAGCGTCAGCGCAGTCAGCAGAAAAGTCGTCTTGAGAGTGTTCATCATGGCCTCCTTCTCGAGGCATCGTTATCTTTATCTTTCCACACCTGACAGATGCGCCACCGGCACCGGGGGGCGCAGCCGCCGCATCGCGTGGTTTCCTCTCCTCTGCGGGTCGCCCCGAAGCTCCCTTTTCAGGGTCCGTCATCCCTTTGCGCTGTGACATTACATACCCTATCGGACCGGTGAATATGAAAAGCTGGAGCCGATCGCGCGATGATGTTCACTTTGGCGCCATCATTGCGCGTGTGGCTGTTGGCCCACTAGTAAAACGTTTTACACCAAAGTAACGATAAGAACTCAACCGCTTACGTCGAAACCGGCGCATGAAATCTTTTTTCGCGCGTCATTTCGTTCCGCGTGCCCCTCTGCGGTCTCCCAAGTGCCCCTCCACTGCTCAATTCCAACAGTTCGTTATGTTGCGGAAGCGGTGTCGCCGTTTCTCTCCAGCGCAGCGTAGCAAAGGGGAACCGATGAGGAAGCTACTGCCTGCACTTTTACTGCTGGTGTTCGCCGGAACCATGACTGCGCCGGTCCGGGCCCAGAGCGGATATGGCGAAATCACTGGCATCGTGACCGATCCATCCGGCGCTGTGGTGTCCGGAGCTAGTGTTGTCCTTTCCAACGCCTCAACTGGAACCAGCCGCGCAGTCACCAGCAATACGTCCGGCGCCTACCGGTTCACGGCGGTCCCGATCGTGGGGAGCTACGCCATCCGCGTCAACGCCCAGGGTTTTGCTCCGTTTGAGGCAACCAGCCTTGCCGTGAGTGTGGGATCGGTGACCACGCAGGACATCAAGCTGGCTCTTGGCGGCGCCAAATCGACAGTCCTTGTCAGCGGAACCACCGAGCCGGACGTGCAGACCACGACGTCGGCGGTCTCCCAGCTCATCGATCAAACCACCTGGAAGAGCGCTCCCCTCGAGTTCCGCACCCAGAACGCCTTTGTCACCCTGACCGCCGGCGCCATGCCGGATTCAGCGAATACCGGCCGCGGCGCCGCTGTTGACGGAGCGCGTACCGGTACCGGCAACTTCATCGCCGATGGCTACGATAACAACGACCAGGGCCTGGGCGGCGCGAACGCCTATGGCGGTGGCGGCGCTCTCGTCACCATCTCCCCGGACGCCCTCCAGGAATACCGCGTTCTCTCGCATGACAATTCCGCCGAGTACGGCAAGTCCGCCGGCTTTGCGACCGACACCGTTCTCAGGAGCGGCACCAACTCCTGGCATGGTTCCCTCTTTGAGTACAACCGCATTCAGGCCCTCGCCGCCGAGCACCTGTTCAACGGCGCGGCGTTCAATGGCGGCTCGCCCCTCAAAGATTCCCTTGTGCGCAATCAGTTCGGCGGCTCCGTCGGCGGACCCATCTGGAAGGACAAGACCTTCTTCTACGCCACCGTCGAACTCCACCGCCTCCGCACCGGCAGCCCGCTGACCGCTACAGCAACCACCTCCGATTTCGTCAATTTCATCGGCACCGGCGCCTTTGAGAAGTTCAATGAAAGTGACACCGGCCAGGCAACGCCCGCCGACGGCGGAGCGCCCACTGGCGGCCTCTGCTATGCCTCCAACGGCGCGCCCTGCCCCGGAGCCTTCCCCCACTCCGCCACGCTCGGCCCTGTCTATCAAAAGCTCTACGCCGCGGAGAAACACAATTTCCCGTTTGCCACCAGTCACCTCACCAGCGCCGCTCAGGGCTGGCTCACGGGGGGCGTCATCGATTACCCGGTCAACGTCTATGGAACCGTGAACGTGACCCAGGGGCAGTCCACTGATCAGGAACGTGCCAGCTTCCGCTTTGACCATCGCTTCGGCGATGCAGACTCGCTGGGTGCAACCTACCTTATCGATCGCCTCGACAATGTCATCCAGTATGGAGGCGGTGGAACCACCATCGGCCCCGACTACCTGAACCCTGAAAATGGTCAGCTCTTCGGCATCACCTGGACCCACGTCTTCAACGCCACCACCACCAATCAGGTCCGCGCCAGCTACCTCCGCCATACCGACAACTTCACCGCCCCCAACACCGCTGGCGTGCCCATGATCGCCACCTACGTCGATCCTCTGACTGTCGGCTTCGGAGCCTACTCGGGATTCCCCCAGCCCTTCACCGAAAATCAGTTCCAGTATCAGGATCATCTGACCAAAGTGGTCGCCGATCATACGCTGTCCATCGGAGCTGAGTTCCGGCGCACCCGCAACGGCTCGAAGTTCTACAACGACATCAATGGCACCTTCTATCCTTACGACGTCGAGAACCTCCTCACCGACGGCTACTTCGGCGACGATGCGGACCAGGCTCTCTTCGGTACAC
>JBAUZR010000169.1:0-14065 GCA_049585375.1 Acidobacteriaceae bacterium | reverse complement strand
ACCCTCGGCCTTCGGCCGCACGATGTGCAGCCCGTTCGCGCTGTTCCAGGGTTGCCCTTCCATGTCGCGGCCTTCTTCGCCTTCGCCTGTGGACGCATTGACGTACTCATCCACCAGCTTCGGTGTCGGCTGGAAGATCCCGATCGAGAAGGGTGGCTTCTCCATGCTTTCGATCGCCGCGCTGAAAGCTCGCATATGGGTGATCTCGCGGGTCATCAAAAACTGCAGCGCCTGGCGCGAGCCCTGATCCTGCGTAAAGCCTATCAGCCGCTCGTAGACGATCTTGGCCCGCGCTTCGGCGGCCACGTTGCTGCGCAAATCAACGGCCAGATCGCCCGTCACCTTTAAATAACTGGCAGTCCAGGCGTTTCCCACGGAATCCTGGAGGGCCACCCCGCCACCGCCGGCAATCGATACCAGCGGGTCGGCATCGGCGGCCTCCCGGCTCTCTTTCATAGGCTTCAGGTGCATGCGAATGAGAGCCCCCACTACCTCCAGATGGCTCAGTTCCTCGGTGCCGATATCCATCAGCAGGTCTTTACGGGCTTCATCTTCGCAATTGAGGCCCTGCACGGAATATTGCATTGCAGCGGCCAACTCTCCGTTGGCCCCTCCAAACTGCTCCAGCAGCATGCGGCCAAAACGGACATCGGGCTCCCCGATGCGGACGGTGTACATCAGCTTTTTTACGTGGTGATACATAGGCTTCTCCCTGGATCGGCGAAACGCTCCATGGCGTGTGTGGTAGGAAGATCGCTCAGCGATCGGGCGATGACGGGAATAGCTATTCAGTAGGAGTCGCTCGCTCCGGAGGAGGTTGCTGATGCGATTTGCACAGGCGGCCGCGATGCGACGGCTATTTTCCCGGAAGATTGACTGGCACATGCGAGGTGATCCCCCGCAGCACAAACTCGCGGATCAAATTCGTCCCCGCCATGCCGCCAATCTCAATCAATCCATTCGTAAAGATGAGACTCGCACCTTCGTTCGCCTCGGGGTAATACAGGTTCGACAAGGCTCCCGCCGCAAAATCTCCGCCGATGTGTGAGAAATCGAACTCCGGCTTCCCGTTATCTCCGCGACAGATAAATGCCGATTTGATGGCGTACAGTACGCGCTCCCGGATCGTCCCCGTCCCTTTGTAGAAGTAGCGCGGGTCCTGATGGAACAGCGACGGCAGCAGCGCGCTCCCGATCATGCGGCTGTCAAAGTCGTTCATGTACTGCGCAGCAAACCGCTTGCCGAATCCGCCCGCCTCTTGTCCATAGCCCTGATAAATTCGCCTGGACTGTTACGCACCGGCGATGGCCGCTGCGCCCGCAAAGGTGATCGGATCAATCTCTGAGCGAAACGCCAGCTGGAATTTCTGCTTCGCGTCCATCGGCACGGCGTGCGGGTCGAAGCTGCTGTAGAAGTTGGGGATGACCCCCAGCACCCGCTGGCTCTCCTCCGCGTGCACCTGTTCGGTGGCCAGTTGTTCCTGGCTGGCATAGACGCGCACTTCCTGCACGCCGCCGTTCACCGGCAGAACCACCTTCTTCAGGAACTGCATCTCGCCCGCCTGTAGGTTCACCTGCGGAGAGAAGTAGGTGCCCGTACCGGCTCGGGAGGCTGTGAGGTGGTAGCTGTCTGGTGGCAGCCCGGTGAACGTGAATTCTCCATCAGTTCCGGAGGTAACCACGCGATCCGGCTCACCGCCCTTGCCCGATAAAACAACGCGGGCCCCAGCCACCACGTCCCCGTTGCTGTCGAGCACTGTCCCCGCGATCATCGCGGGAGCCGCCGGCCCCACAGTCTTCGGTGTCTGAGCTTGCGCATCGGGCACGGCTCCCGCCATTCCCGGCGCGTCGGGCAAGTTCTGCGGGGGAGCCGGTGCTGCTCCGGTTTGCTGCGCACAAAGAGAGATACAGCCGCCGAGCAGAGCGGCCATCGCGGTGCAGGAGCCGAGCCGGACCAACGAAAGCGTGCGAGAGGGCCTGGCGTGCGAGGGAATCGACACTTATCTCCTCAGATGCGTTCGAAATGCAGCTCCGGCATAGAAAAGGCGGCCTGACAGGAATTGCGTTCTTCGGGCGGGAACGCCAAACGTCTGACCCATACGACGACATGGAAGAGGCCCACGTCAACCTGGGCCGTCTCGATCTGACCATTTCTTCATCCTGTGAACACACTCAATACGCCAAAATCCGGAGATCGTGACGCCTCAGGCCGCCACTCCCCTTGACATTCGACAAGACGCCGCGATAATTCTGTCTCTACCGCTTGTTGTCGAACGTCGAGGGAAAGAAAAAAATGCCATCTTCCACTGACCTGCTCCAGGGAACTCTGGACATGCTCATCCTGAAAGCCGTAGCCCTCGAGCCTCAGCATGGCTGGGCCATCGCTCAGCGCATCCAGCAGACTTCGGAGAATGTTTTACAGATCGGGCAGGGCTCGCTCTACCCCGCCTTGCACCGCCTCGAATACAAGGGCTGGATTCGCGCTCAGTGGGGTGCCTCGGAAAACAATCGCCGGGCCCGCTTCTATTCCCTGACCGCCGGCGGCCGCAAACAGCTCGAAGCCGAGCTGGCTAACTGGGATCGCCTCGCAGGCGCCATCGATCTGGTGCTTGCCAGGATTTAGGCCAGGATTCAGCAGGAGTCGCTATGCTGCATGCAATTTTCACTCGCCTGCGCTTCTTCTTCACCGGCAAGAGCCGTGCCACGGTTGATGAGGAGCTGCAGTTCCATATCGACCGGTTGATCGAGGCCAATCTCGCCGCCGGCCTGTCGCCCGCCGAAGCACGGCGCCGAGCCCTGGTTTCTTTTGGCGGACGCGAGCGCGCCCGCGAGCAGTGCCGCCAACAACGTCCTTCCTGGAGTTTCGAATTGTTCTTTCGCGATCTTCGCTATGGCCTGCGCGGCCTGCTGCACAATCCCGGCTTCACCACCGTCGCGGTTCTCACTCTGGCGCTCGCCATCGGAGCGAATGCCACCGTGTTTAGCCTGCTCGATCAGGCCTTGCTGCGTGCCCTCCCCGTTCAGAACCCCGCCCAGCTCGTCGTACTCAGCTTCGCCGGAGACGCCGTGGGCCACCTCCACTCCGACGGGGGCGACACGCCCGGCCATCTGCACGAGTTTTCTTACCCGATGTTCCGCGATTTGCGCGATCAGAACGCCGTCTTCAGCGGTCTCATCGCGGCGGCCGGACATGACGTCGGTGTGACCTGGAACAACCGCGCTGACAACATCTCCGCCGAACTCGTCAGCGGCAACTACTTTCAGACTCTCGGCGTCCGCCCCGCCCTCGGCCGCCTGTTCGTGGCCGCCGACGAGACCGCGCCCGGCGCCAACCCCGTCGCCGTACTGAATTTCGACTACTGGCGTACCCATTTAGCGGAGGCGCCGGTCGTCGGCAAAACACTGCTCGTCAACGGCACACCCTTCACCATTACCGGCGTCGCTGCTCCCGGCTTTCACAGCATGGTCTGGGGCCGCCTGCCCGATGTGTATGTCCCCATCACCGAACAGCAGGTAGCCCTTCCCGACTGGTCCATGCTTGAGGACCATCAGTCCTACTGGCTCAACCTGGCCGCCCGCCTCCGCCCCGGCGTCACCGCTGCCCAGGCCTCCGCCGGTATCGGCTCCCTCTTTCACTCTCTCCGCGCTGCGGAGTTCACTTCCCTCCACGACCAGTCCGCGCAGGCGCGCAGGAAGTTCATCAGCGACGCCCATCTCAACCTCGAGCCCGGCGCTCAGGGCTTCTCGCCCACCCGCCAGGATGTGCGCACGCCCCTCACCATCGTCATGGGCATGGTCCTTTTGGTCATCGCCATGGCCATCGTCAATGTCGCCAGCCTGCTGCTCGTCCGCGCCGCCACCCGGGCGCGTGAGTTCTCGGTCCGCTATGCTCTGGGTGCAACCGCCGGCCAGGTCCTGCGCCAGCTTCTTGCCGAAGGCCTGATCCTCGGCCTCGCCGGCGCCGCGATCGGCCTCGCGATCGCGCCGGGAGCTCTCCACTTCCTCATCCACTGGATGTACGCAGGTCCAGGCGACGCGCCGCCCTTCACGGCCACCTTGGACTGGCGCGTGCTCCTCTTCACGCTGGCCGCGACCCTGCTGGCTACCCTGCTCTTTTCGCTCGCCCCCGCCGCGCAGTTCTGGAACCCCCGCCTCGTTGAATCGCTGAAGCAGCAGTCAAATACCGGCCTCGGCGCCTCTCTCAAATTCCGCCGCACCTGCGTCGCTCTGCAGATCGGCTTCAGCCTCCTGCTCATCGTCGCTGCCGGCCTCTTCGTTCGCACCATTGCGAACCTTCGCAATGTCGACACCGGCTTCGCCACCGATCACCTGCTCGCCTTCGACCTTGCTCCCGAACTCGCCGGCTATGCCCCTGCGGAGATCGCGCCCGTCGAGCAGCGGGTTCTCGACGCCGTCGCGGCTCTCCCCGGCGTTCGCTCCGCCGGTGCCACCAATGATCCAGATCTCCAGGGCGACGGCACCAGCGGCGACGTTGCTGTCAGCGGCTACACGCCTCCGCCCGACGACGACTACGATGTCGAGCTGCCTTCCGTGAGCACCACCTATCTGCAGACGATGGGCATCCCTCTCCTGGCCGGACGTTATTTCAACGCCGGCGATACCGCGACCTCGCAGAAGGTCGCCGTGGTCAACCAGCTCTTCGCCCAGCACTTTTTCGGCAATGTGGCGGCCGCGCTCGGCCATCACGTCAGCCGTCCCCGTCTGCCCGGTACCGATGCCATCATCGTGGGGGTTGTCGCCAACGCCAAACACAACACGGTCCGCGACCCGGCTAAAACCACGACCTATATTCCCTTCTCTCAGTCGGTCCGGCGTTCCGGCCTCACCTTCTATGTGCGCACCTGGCAGCCGCCCGACACGGCCGCCAACAGCATCCGCGCCGCCGTCGCCAACATTGACGCCAAACTCATCGTCAGCAATGTTCGGACCATGACCGCCCAGATTGACGACAGCATCCTCAACGAACGCATCATCGCCATGCTGGCCACTGCCTTCGGCATTCTAGCCAGTCTGCTGGCCGGCATCGGACTCTACGGCATCCTCGCCTGGTCCACCGCGCAGCGTACGCGCGAAATCGGCATCCGCATGGCCCTCGGGGCACGCCGCGGAACCGTCGTCGGCCTCATCCTGCGTGAGGTTCTCCTGCTCGCCGGAGGCGCGATCCTCGCCACCATCCCGCTGGCCGTGCTGGCCACGCGCGCGGTGCGCAGCCAGCTCTTCGGCGTCTCCATCGTCGATCCCGGCGTCTACGCCCTCGCCATCCTGCTCCTGATTTCCGTCGCCGCCCTCGCTGCCTTCGTTCCCGCGCGCCGCGCTGCTACGGTCGACCCGTCACGTGCGCTGCGCACCGACTGACTTCGCACACCCTGCACCCTGTACCCTGTTCTGCCTGATTCTGGCTGGCGGCATTGTTGGCATTGCCGGAGCCTGGTTCCTGGATCGCAGCTGGGCGCTCGATCGCCTGGAGCTTCATGCAGCCTGTACTCGTTCCCCCGTAACCCTCCACCCGAACTTTGCATTTTCCGGTCCTTCTGTGGAAATCCTGTCAAGCCCTCTGCAGCCCTGACGAAAGTAACAGTCTCTGATACAAAACCACTTCCCCGCCAAAATACCTCTCAACACCTGGCAGGAAATCCGTCCGAACCTGTCATACTGGTCTTATAGAGTGAAAAGAGAAAAAGCCCGCCGGATGCGGGCCTTTTTCTTTGGACTGTCGAGTTCATCGCGATGCGGAATTCCGAGGAACCCTCTCCGAAGTGATCTCTTTTCAATCATGTAGCACTGAGAAGGTCTCTCGCGATTTTTGCAACTAACTGTAATCAGAGGACTTAAGCAAAATATTGACATCGCAAAACGTATGGATTTTTTCGCAGGGCCCATTGGGCTACCGGCCACAGGCTACCGACTACAGGCCTCGGGCCATTTGCTCGCATCCCTCGCCCATCCATACAATCGAACTCAGACTCGACTCCCTCTATGACCGATCAGGCAACCGAGAATCAGCAGCCGGAGCCGGTTCCTCCGGCATGGGCTAAAACCCAGCTGGCGCGTCACCCTCAGCGCCCCGACCCTCTCGCCTTTATGGAACGCATCTTCACCGATTTCAGTGAGATTCACGGCGACCGGGCCTTCTCCGACGATCCCGCGGTCACCTGCGGCATGGCTCGCTTTGATGGCCAGGAAGTGATGGTGATCGCGAACCTCAAGGGCCGCACCACCAAAGAAAAGATCCAGCGCCGCTTCGGTATGCCTGACCCCGAGGGGTATCGCAAAGCCCTCCGGGCCATGAAGCTGGCGGAGAAATTCAATCGCCCCGTCATCACTCTTATCGATTTGATGGGCGCCAATCCCGGGCTTGGCGCAGAAGAACGCGGGCAGGCAGAAGCCATCGCTCGCAATCTCCGCGAAATGTCCCGCCTGCGGGTACCCACCATCGCCGTCATCACCGGCGAAGGCGGCTCAGGCGGCGCGCTCGGCCTCGCCGTCGCCGACCGCGTCCTCATTCTTGAGACAGCGATCTATTCCGTCATCTCCCCCGAAGCCGGCGCCTCCATTATGTGGCGCGATGCGGCCAAGCGCGCTGAAGCCGCGGTTGCCCTCAGAGCGACCGCCGACGACGCGCGCGGCTTTGGCTGCGTGGACGACATCGTTCCCGAACCGGAGGGCGGCGCGCACACTGATCCGCCAGGAGCCGCCGAGCTCCTCGCCGAGAAGCTGCGCTGGCATCTGAACGAGCTGAAATCGTTCTCCCTTGACGAGCTCCTGCGGCGCCGCTACGAAAAATTCCGTAACATTGCGCAGTTCTACACCGTCTGACCCGCAGGGACCGAACCATCCCGATGAACGCAATTCCACCCGCATCGCCGTCTGTTGGAGCCGCCGCGTGACGTTTGTCGAGCGACTCAGCGCGCTGGGCTGGTTTCTCATCGCTTCCGCCTGGTTTCTCTGCGCCGACCTGATCGCCGGCCGCGCTGCCGCCGGACTGACCAACGGCGACTTCCAGGATCCGCTCTACCGCCTCTTCCTCGTCTTCCTGCTCGGCCTCGGCTACTGGACCATGAGCCGCCTCGGCCAGAGGAAGCTCGATCCCGCCCGCGCCACTGCCCTCGTCGTTCGCCCCGGCTGGCTCGGCGAATTCGGCCTCGGCGCGGCGATTGCCTGGGCCGGCGTCATCGCCTGTGTCCTGCCGGCTGCCCTCATCGGCGGCCTTGTCATCACCGCCTTTACCAACGCCCATCAGTTCTTCATCGCTTTGCTTGACCTGATCGCGATGGCTTTCGGCACACTCGCCATCGAGATGACTTTCCGCGGCTATCCCTTCCAGCGCCTCATCGAAGCGATGGGCTCGGGACTCGGCACTCTCTTCATGGCCGTGATCTACGCCATCTGGCGCACACATGGAGCGGAAACCACTACCGCCTCCGTGCTGGTCTCCTTCTTTCTGGGCTGGGTGCTCGCGCTGGCCGTCCTGCGCACCCGCGCGCTTTGGGTGAGCTGGGGATTCCACTTTGCCTGGGTCGCCGTGATGGGCGTCCTGTTCGGCCTGCCCATCGCCGGCTCTATGAATGCCTCGCCGATCCTCATCACCAACACGGTCGGATCGGCCTGGATCACCGGCGGCAGCCAGGGCCCGGAAGCCTCAGCGTTTGCCGTCCTGGTTTCCTTCGTGCTGCTCTTCATCATGGTTCACTACACGGCCGATCTGAAGCACAAGTACGGCTACCCGGAAATGGTTCCCGGCGGCGTTCCAGTGGATATCGATGCCGCCGCCCGCCGCCAGCACGAAGCGGCCATGGCGGAGCTGCCGTCGCCCCCGCAGCAGAATCTGGTGCAGATCCTGCCCGTGCAGCCGCCCGCGCCCATGAGCCCGCCTGATGACGAAGAGCCGGCGCATCCGCCGGATGAGCCGCCACCAGCCAGCCATCCTCTCTGACGCCGAGCGTCAGCGGATGCGGTAACGCACGCCCACACTCACGCTGAAATTGGTCGATGAACCATAAGTGAATTCCGGCCAGTACTGATACTCGGCATCCACCAGGCGAAGGCGGAAGCGGGAATTCAGCCAGTAATCCACTCCGCCGCCAGGAGCGATCACGAAGTAGCTGCCGTGGGCGTAGTTGTAGGGGAAATTGAACTCGCCGTCGCCGGCCAGGAACTTCACGTAGGGCCGGATCCGGGAGTTGTCGAAGGCGTTCATCTGGTACCGCGGTCCCACCAGATACGTCGACGCGTGGGTATCCGATAACTGGTGCAGGACCGCCCAGTTGGCTTCGCCTTCCACGCCGAACCGCCAGTTGATGTTGCCGTCGACGAAGACACCGCCGCCTTCCAGCCAGTGTTGCCCATATTGCAGACGGGTCGCGCTGAAGGTGCCGCCCACCGCAAGCGACGACCAGTCGCCAATCGCCGATTCCGGCGACTGCGCACGGGCCGTGGGTTCGCCGAACAGGAGTCCGGCAAGCAACAGAGAGCAGAGAAGTCCAGCGTATTTCTTCATGATTCCGACTCCGCTCACTGCGTGACCTGCACGGTCAGGTTGGCGACATGGGTAACGCCGGTCTGCGTGCCTGTGGCCGTGATTTGAATGACGTAACTGCCGGGTTGTGCGCTGTTCAGCGTGAAGCCGCCGCAACCCGTCATCAGGAAGGTCGTTCCCGCCAGCATAGCGACGACCACCAGAGCCTTCAGGGCTCCGGCATTTTTGCGGAAGCGCCAGAAGGCGAATCCGAAGAGCGCCGCACCCGGGAAGACGCAAGCCGCCAGCAGGCCGCCATTGCTGCCTGGCAGTTCATTCTTCGACTGCTGGGAACCCGAGGCCAGCGGCGAGTTTGTGTCGACTGTCAGCTGAACCGTCGCCGTTCCGTTCGCGTTCAGGGTTATGTCGTTGCTGGCAAAGTTGCAGGTGACCGAAAAGGGCAGCGAGTCGCAGCCCAGTGCCATCTTGTCGGTGAACCCGTTCTCCGAGGCGAGATTGATGGTGATGAGCTGCGATTCAGTCGTTGGAATCGATACCGATGTGGGGTTCAGCGCGATCGTGAACTCCGTCGCCTGGCTCACATTGACGGTTACCGGGTTGGAAACGGAGGGAGCATTAATGGCGTCGCCGCTGTAGTGGGCGGTGATGTTGTAGGTGCCGCTGCTCGGGTTGATGTTCAGCGTCGCCGTGCCGTTTGCGCCGACGGTCGCCGTGCCGAGGCTCGCGGTTCCGTTCATGAAGGTGATGGTCCCGGTCACGGCGCTTCCGCTGGTGGAAGCGGTTGTGGTGAGGAGTGTCAGCGGCTGGTCCGTAGTCAGGCTGGTGGCGGATGTGGCCAGATTGGTCTGGGTTCCATACGCGGTGACCGTCTCCGCCAGAACCGCCGACGTGACGGCGTGGTCTTTCGCATCGCCGGAATAGGCCGCGGTGACGTTATGCGCTCCGACGGCCAGCGACGACGTGGTGAATACGGCGACGCCGCTTCCGTTCAGCGCTACCGATCCAAGGGTATTGACGCCATCCATAAAGGTGACGCTGCCTGTGGGGATTGCGCCATTGCCGGTTACGGTTGCGGTAAAGGTCACGGGATTTGTGACCACCACAGAGGGCCTGTTCGAGACCAGCTGCACAGCCGTGGTCGCTTCAATAACGCTGAAGGGCAGCGGCGCCGATGTGCTGGCCGAGTCATTGGCAGTCCCCTGATAGGCGGCCGTAATTGAGTAGGTGCCCACAGGCAGGCTGGCCGTCGAGTAACTGGCCACGCCCGCGCCATTGAGCCCTCCGCTGCCCAGCAGGGTCGCGCCACTGTAAAAGTTGACGGCGCCTGCGGCGGTCCCGCTATTGGCTCCGACCGTAGCGGTGAAGGTAACCGCCTTGCCTGCGATCGCCGGGTTGGCGCTGGCCCCCAGGGCGGTCGTGGTCGAGGCGATGTTGACCGTCTGCGCCAGCCCCGCCGACGTGCTGCCGAAGTTATCTGCGTCGCCGCTATAGGAAAAGCTGATTACGTGCATTCCCGCAGAGAGCGTGGAAGTCTGGAAGCTGGCCACCGCCGTCGCTGGGCCAGCTGCAGCGAGCGCGCCGGTTCCGATCTGGGTGGCGCCATCGAAGAAAGTGACCATCCCGGTGGGCACCACGGAACCGCTGGCGACAACGGTCGCCACAAAGGTCACCGGCGTACCGAAGATCGATGGATTCAGACTGGAAACTACCGAGCTGGTGGTTTGTTGGTCGACGGTCTGGGTCAGCGGCGAGGCCGTACCTGTCACATTGTTGATGTCGGTGTAGCTCGCCGTGATCGAGTTGGTGCCTACCGGTAACGAAGCTGTGCTGAACGTTGCAATACCGCTGCCGTTCAGCGATCCGCTGCCCAGATAGGTGCCTCCGTTATAGAAGGAGACGGCTCCGGAAGGAGTGATGCCGCCGGAAACCGCGACATTCGCGGTGAAGATTACCGTCGATCCAAATGCGGATGTGTCGTTCGGGCTGGAACTGGAGAGAGCTACCGTCACCTGTTCCTGAACCACCTGCGATAACGGGTTCGACGACGAGGAGCTGTAGTAGGTGTCGCCGCTGTACCTGGCGGTGATGAGATGCGTGCCCACCGCCAGGGTGGAAATCTGCAAACTGGCATTGCCATTTGCATCGAGGGTCTGCGTGGTTCCCACCGGGCCGGTCACGCCGCCGAACATATCGGTAAAGGTGACTGTGCCCGTGGGCGTGCCTTTGCTGGAACTGGGATCCTGCTTTACAGAAACGCTCAGCGTGACGGTCTGTCCATAGACAGCCGGATTCTGGTTCGAACTCAGCGTCACGATCGCGCCGTTCAATCCGAGCGATTGCCCGACCAGGGCAATGTTGAGAGGCGAGTCAGCAGGATCGCCAGTCACCGTCACGTTGCCGACCAGCGGATTGGGCGGATTCGCATCCGTGGGCGCAAATTCCACGGGAAGAATGCACTGCGCATCGACCGCAACGCTGGCGGAGCAGGTGGAGCTGGCCGTATCCACCGCCGCGTTGGCGTCGGGGGTGAAAGTCGTGAGCGACATTGCCTGATTGCCGTCGTTCTCGATGATCTGGTTCTGTGGCGGGCTGACCTGGTTCTGCCACAGCTCATTTTGGAAGAACAGAGTCGCGGAATTCGCGTAAACCTCGCGGATGAGGTGATCGAAATACTCGGCGATCAGCAGGTTGCCGGCCGCATCGACGGCGACCCCGTAGGGCGCGTAGATGCCGGCTCCCGTTGCAATTCCGTTCCCCGGATAACTTTCTCCGGACTGCCCGTTGCCATAGGTGTAGGGGCTCTTGCCGTCGCCGTAAACGCTGTTGCCATGACTGCCGGCCACCGTCGTGATAGTGCCCGAAGCCGCACTCACCTTGCGCACTTCATAATTTCGGGCGTCCGCGATATAGACGTTGCCGGCAGGATCGCAGGCGACACCCAGAGGCGAATACAGCTCCGCTGCCGTCGCAGCTCCCCCATCGCCGATATACCCGGAGTTGGCGCTGCCCGCATACGTGCTGATATGGCCGGTCGTATCCACTTTCCGCACCCGATTGTTCGCTGAGTCGGCGATGTACAGGTTTCCGGCGGAGTCGAGCGCCACGCTGTAGGGGGCATTGAGCAGCGACGCAGTCGCCAGGCCGCCATCGCCCGAGAAGCCCGATGTGCCGGCAGGGTTACCGGCGATGGTGGTGATGACCTGCGTCGAAGCATTCACTTCGCGGACCGCATTATTGCCGGTATCCGCGATGTAGAGATTACCGGCCGGGTCCACCGTAATGCCCTGCGGCGAGTTCAGCTCGGCCGAGGTCGCCGCGCCCGTGTCGCCCGTGTAGCCCGGCGTGCTGGTCCCGGCGACGGTGCGGATGCTGTTTGTGGTCAGATTCACTTCGCGGATGACGTTGTTATTCGTGTCCGCTATGTAGAGATTGCCCGCGCCATCGATTGCCACACCGCCGGGCACGTCGAGCGAGGTGCTGGTCGCCACGGTTGCGGTGCTGTCGTAGCCGGCAGTGCCGTCGCCGGCAACAGTCATGATCTTGCCGACGTTCGGACCCGGTCCGTAAACCTCTCGCACGCGGTTGTGGTGCGAATCCGCGATGAAGATGTCTCCAGCGCCATCGACGGCAACGCCGGTCGGCAGATAGAGGTCCGCCTGGGTCGCCGGCTGGCCGTCATTCAGCAGCGTCCATTCCCCGTTTTGCCCGGCCACGATGCCGATTGCCCCTGGGATCATCACTCCGAGGGAACCCTGTCCGATGCCGCTCAGGTACTCCGTCCCGATGATGTTGCTGCTCGCGTCGAGCAGAACCACGGCCCCGTTACGGGCTCCGGGAAATCGCGGAGCGAACGCCACCGTAACGCTGCAGCCCCCGGAGCTGATGCCGGCGCAGCTGTCGGATCCGGACTCCGTAAAGTCGAGGTTCGGGGAACCCATCGTCAGCACCGAAACTTTGCTGACCGTCCTGGAAACCTGCAGGTTCACTGTCACCGTCTGTGTGGCCGGCGTCGTCGTTCCCACCTGAGTCGCGGGAAACGAGGCGAAATTCTGCGCGTGAACCAGAGGGCCGCCAACCAGCGCGGCAGCCGCGAGAAATACCCCAAATTGGATCGTTTGCGAAAAGCGTCGAAGGGAGCGAGAAACAGGCAGGCAGAAAGAAAGCGGAGCAATCATCACGGATCCTCAAAGGGAGTTCTCTGCAGCCCTCGCCGGGGGAACTCGCGTTGTCGGAAAGGCCTCGGGGCGAACTCCTGACCGTATGCCGCGGCGGCGGTCGCCGGGTTCGGATGGGTCAGTCCCTGTACCGATATGGGGCAACAGTAGCAGGGGCGAGTAACTCGAGAGAATTACCCAAGTAAGTCATGCATGGTACTTTCGTTGTAGGTTTCGGCGTCCAGGTGCCGGAAAGGCACAGGCGAGAGGGAAAAGAGTACGTTCGCGTTCCTTTCCGCAGGGACAGGACGTCCGCCGGGCGGTTCTTCGGTCTCGGATCGGGAGGGGGACGAAAAAACTGCGCAGGGCGCGAAAGCGGCCACGGGAACCGGGGCTTCCGACAGCAGAAAGGCCACAGGGCTGTGGCCTCCGATCAATGCGTTCGGCTATTTCTCCAGGGTGCGCATGTAAGCGACGACTTCTTTGATCTGAGCGTCGGTCAGCTTCCCTTTGTACGCTGGCATCTTGTTCTTGCCGTTGGTGGTGTCGGCGACCATCTCGGATTCGGTCAGCTTCATGAAGTCGGGAGACTTGACAGAGGGAATCTTCATAGACTTAGCCATCGGTGAACTGGCCTGGCCGTCCGCCCCGTGGCACATCGCACATTTTGCTTTGAAGGTGGACTCGCCGCTTTGGGCCAACAACGGAGCGGCAACCGCAGTGGCCAGCAGGGCCACCATGCACAACCTTGCCTGTCGTATCAGCATTTTCTCTCCTTTTGCAAAGGCCACGGCGTTCCTGCTGGAAGTCTGGAGCGATCCCGGGTCCGGCAGAATCGCCCTGAACTTGCGGAACCGGAACGTAAGCATGATACCCGGAACCACTCTTTACAGGTGAATCCAGCCTTTGAGAATCAGCATCGAGGACGCGGTTCCGACTACGATCCACAACAGAATGCCCTGCAGGAGGGGCCAGGTGCCGACTTTGCGGAGGGTATCGCGGGAGATGCCAGTGCCGATGAGGAAAAGAGTTACGCCCAGCCCAAGGCGGGCGGCACGTACTCCGTATGAAGCCGCTGCACGATGCCGTTGGCCACAGCGGCCAGGCAGGGCCTCCTCGGCCAGGCGAGCTCCCTTGTGCGCATAAGGAAGCAGCGCGGCGCCGCCCTCGGTGAGCCGAACCCTGCCTTTGCCGCGGTCAAAGAGCGCTATGCCCAGCTCGCCTTCCAGAGCCTGCACCTGCTGGCTCACGGCGGCCTGGCTCAGGTGCAGACGCTCCGCAGCGCGGCGATTGCTGGATTCGTCGGCAACGGTGCGAAAGACCTTCAGCCGGAAGTTCCCCATTGCGGGCGCGCTCTTACTGTACCTGGTTCCCGGGCGTCGATCCATCGGCAGTGGAAGGGTGATTTCGTTTTC
>JBAUZR010000168.1:0-2695 GCA_049585375.1 Acidobacteriaceae bacterium | reverse complement strand
CCTCGTCTTCCACGACCTCGTCAACCTCAGCTTCACCTCTCCGGCAAAGTTCGTCCGCCAGTATGGCGACGCGGCTGCGCTCTTCCGCTCGGCCATTGACGCCTACCGCCGCGACGTGGAAGAGAACGCCTTCCCCAGCGATGCGGAGAGCTATCATTTGCCGAAGGAAGTGGCCGCGGCCCTCGAAACCGCCCCGCTCCGCCATAAGGACTGAGAGTCGCGATCGCCGGAAAATCAAACCCCGGATGAACCCTGCATGAAGGCATGAAGATTGTTCGCACCATCCCCGAAGCGCGCGCAGCCGTTGCCGCTCTCCGCGTCCAGCGCCGGTCGCTCGGCTTGGTCCCCACCATGGGCGCTCTTCACGATGGGCATATCTCCCTGGTGCGCGCCGCGAAAGCCGACTGCGACGCCGTTGCCGTCACCATCTTCGTCAACCCGACGCAGTTCGCCCCCAGCGAAGACTTCTCAAAATATCCCCGCACGTTCGAAGACGATTGCCGACTCCTCGAAGCCGAGAATGTAGACGTGCTCTTCGCTCCCGACTCGACCGAAATGTACCCCGCTGGAGCAAACACGTGGGTAGAAGTTGAAGGAATCCAGGACCGCCTCGACGGCGCCTCTCGCCCCGGCCATTTCCGCGGCGTCACCACCATTGTGGCCAAGCTCTTCCACATCTTCGCCCCGGACCAGGCCTTCTTCGGTCAGAAAGATGCCGCTCAGGTCGCGGTCCTGCGGCGCATGGTGCGCGACCTCCACTTCAATCTCGAGATGGTCGTCTGCCCTACCGTCCGCGAGCCGGACGGCCTCGCGATGAGCTCCCGCAACCGCTATCTCTCCCCCGAAGATCGCCGCAGCGCGCTCGTCCTCAGCCGCGCCCTCCATGCCGTCGAAGCCCAGATGCAGGCCGGCGAAAAAAACGCCGCCCCCCTTATCGACACGGGCCTGCGCGTTCTCGCCGAAGAGCCGTCAGTCCGCATGGACTACTTCCGGATCGTCGATCCCGAGACGCTTGCGGATCTTCCCGACGTCGGCAATGGCGGACTCGTGGCCGTCGCCGCCTTCGTCGGCCCCGCGCGCCTCATCGATAATCTCCTGATTCCCGCGCCCTGAGTCCCTTACTGCGCGGCCGGCCCGCCCGCTGGCGGTGTCGGATGCTGGTCGTGTTCATCCGGCGGCGGTACAAAATGCTCCGGCATGTGATGCCCGCGATGGCAGGTTCCGCAGGTCACGTGCTTGTCTGCCGGAGTCGCGTCCGGATCGTTCACCTTGACCATGTAATCTGCGTTGACCGTCCGCGTCATCCGGATCATCAGCCGCGCCGTCGTCTTTTCCTGCTTCGCATCCGAAGGAAAGTCCAGCTTGTGGGTCTGCGGATTCATTGCGTGACAGAAGCCGCACTTGACCCCCAGCGAGCCGGCGAAGCCGCGCATAATTTCCCGCAGCTCTTCGGGAGTGATGTTCTTCGGCAAAACCTTCAGGTTCACCGGTTTAGGCAACGGACGATGGCTTTCCGCGGCGGGCGGACCGCCGGCCTCCTGGGCGGTGGACGCAGCCATCCCAGGCTGTGCCGCAAGGGCGAGAAGGAAAACTCCAGCAAATAACAAGCGACTCTGCATGTGTCGGTTTCCTGATGAACTGGGGTTACGTGCTGCGGTCATCCTCGGGGCCCGAAACAGATACTTGTCCCATCGGACGGCGCCGGCGCCATTCGGGTTTCACAATGACAAAGAATTCATTCGGAGATGCATACGGTTCTTATCCAGAGACATATCGGTTCCCGGCCAGCGCAAACCGCAGCGGACGGTCCGCCGCCTTGCGAAGGCCAACCCGCGGCAGCACATCGATTTCGCCCGCAACGAATCCATCATCCTCCACGTGCAGCCCCGAGTGGCGATTCGTGACATCCACCCCGTTGTGCATATCGCGCGAGATGCCCAGCGCCTGACACAGCCGGCCAGGGCCTGACGCCAGCAGGCGCGGATTCGCCCCCGCTTCCACCCCGCGCAGGCGCGCCATCGTCTCGAGTCCTTCCAAAGGCTCCAGCGCACGCAGCAGCACGCTGCCCGCCTGGCCCTCCGGCTCGCAACTGATGTTCAGGCAGTAGTGCATGCCGTAGATGAAGTACACGTAGGCAAAGCCGGGTGGCCCAAAAAGCACTTCGTTGCGCCGGGTCTTTCCCGCGAAGGCGTGCGCCGCCTCGTCACCCAGCCCGAAGTACGCCTCGACTTCGACAATGCGCCCGCTCAGCCATTCTCCCTCGCAGCGGCGTACCAGGACCTTCCCGAGCAGGGCGCGAGCCACCTGATCCGGCGGGTGAATGTAAAAGAGACGCGGCACGACAGGGCAGCGGGACATTATTTGCCGTTGAATTCCTTCAGCGCGGCCAGCACCTCCTCCGCATGCCCTTCCGGCTTCACCTTTGGGAAAATCCTCAGCAGCCGCTGGTCGGGTCCGATCAGAAATGTCGTCCGCTCGATCCCCATAACCTTCTTCCCATACATATTCTTTTCCTTCAGAACACCAAACTGATTGCAAACCGTTTCGTCTACATCAGCAAGGAGGGTGTACGGCAGGTCGTATTTCTCGCGGAACTTCTTCTGCGCCTTCGATGTATCGCGCGAAATGCCCAGCACCACCGCGCCCGTGCTCTGGATCTTCTGGAACTGATCGCGAAAGCCGCAGGCCTCGATGG
>JBAUZR010000167.1:0-7486 GCA_049585375.1 Acidobacteriaceae bacterium | reverse complement strand
CTATGACGGCGGCGTGGAGCAGAGTCTGCTCAATGAAAAAGTGATCGCCAGGGTTACGTATTTTCACAACGAGTTCGGCAACCAGATTGAGGCGGTGCCGGCGACCCTGGTGCCGCAGCTGCTGCCGAGTCTGTCGCCGGCCCAGCAGCAACAGCTGGAGTCGTTCCTGACCAACAACTACGCCTACGAACTGGATCTGAACTCGCTCGCCTGGCGCGCAATTGGCATCGAGTCGGAAATCGAATACGGTCTGGGCCGGGATCTTTATGTGCGCGGCGGCTACACTTACCTGGATTCGGGCGTGCAGCACTCGTTTTCCTCGGACGCGGTCGGCCCCAGCTACAACCCGAACTACCCCGGCGTGCCGATTGGCAACTACGCGCCGCTGGTGGGAGCGCGGCCCTTCCGCCAGCCACAGCATACCGGGTTTACCAGCGTGATCTACACCGGACGCAAGTGGACGGCGGTGGTGAATGCGGCGTATGCCAGCCGCAGCGACGATTCAACTTATCTGGGCGGACTGGACGTCAACGGCGGCAACACGCTGTTGCTGCCCAATCGGAACCTGGATTATGCCTACGCGAAGATCGATATGGGCGGAAGCTACCAGATACGTCCCTGGTCATCGGTCTATACGCAGCTCGATAACCTCACCAGCAATCAGCACATCGGTCCGATCGGATATCCTTCGCTGCCGTTCACGTTCCGGACCGGCCTGCGCTTCACGCTCAAGCTGGGACCGCGCTGAGCGAAGCTGACCCCGGGGGCTCGAACTTCGCAGTTTCAGCTGGCGGCGCGCAGCAGATCCGGGGAGCCCTCGCCCACAGATTCTTCGTTCGGATCGCTGGGAAGGAAGACCATCATCGTCGTTCCGGTACGGGTTCCCTCGGCACGGCTGCGGCAGATAATGGTGCCGGCGCGGCGCAGGAGCAGGTCGCGGACGATCCAGAGGCCGAGGCCTGTGCCCACGTCGCGCTTGGTGGTAAAGAACGGCGTAAAGATTTTCTGACGTACCGATGTCGGAATCCCGGCGCCCTGATCCGCGACGACCAGTCGGATGCCTGGAGCGCCGGTTTCCGGATGGCGAGAGGCCCAGGCGCGCACGCTGAGGCTGCAGTTCTGCGGCGAGGCGTCGATCGCATTCGAAACCAGGTTCGAGACGATCTGTTTGAATTCGCCCTGCAGGATGCGGACAGTCAGGTCGTCGGGAATGTCGATGGCGAGCTGGATTCCCTTGTGGTGCATGCGCCGATCGTAGATACCCACGACTTCACCGACGGCGCCGGCGACGGAGAGGTGGAGTGGCGATGAGGTGTCGCGATAAAAGCCAAGAGTCTGGCGCGCGATATGGGCGACGCGCTTCAGTTCTTCGTCGGCGGTGGTGAGGCAGGCCCGCAGGGACTCGGGGAGATCGGGATCATGGCAGGCGAGATAGAGGAGATTGGTGACCGCCTCGAGGGGATTGTTGATCTCATGGGCAACGGTCGCCGCCAGCCGTCCCACGGAGGCAAGGCGTTCAGTGGTGCGGAGAGCGTCTTCCAGCTTCCTCTGCTCGGTGATGTCGCGCAGAATCTTGGCCGCGCCAATGATCTTGCCCTGCGGATCACGCAGCGGCGAGACCGTGAGCGAGACGTTGATGCGTTCGCCCGATTTGCGGAGACGTATGGTTTCAAAGTGAGCAATTCGTTCGCCAGCCTGGATTTTGCGCAGGATCTCCGGCTCATCTTTGTGGAGCTCAGGGGGAATGATGGTGAGAACCGACCGGCCAATCATCTCCTCAGCCGTATAGCCGAGGATGCGTTCCGCGGCAGCGTTCCAGCTGGTGATGATGCCATTGAGGTCTTTGCTGGCAATGGCGTCATCTGCGGATTCGACGATGGCGGCAAGGCGCATCTGGGCTTCGTCGGCGCGCCGCTTTTCGCCGATATCGAGGAGGAAGCACAGGGAATGGACCAGTTTTCCGTCGCGAGTGTGGGGGCTGGCGTCCATCCGGAACCAGCGCGAGTGGCCGTCGCCGCAGCGCAGCTGGAATTCGCAACCCTGGAGATGCTTTCCGGAGCCAAGGCGGCTGAGCATGTCGCTGAAACCGGAAGGATCCGGGAGGAACTCAGTGAGAGGATGGCCGACAAACCCGGCTTCGTCGTAACCGAGCAGCGCCAATTCGGCACGGTTGGCCCACAGAACGGTTCCCTCCGGACACAGCCAGTGCATGCCCACGGCCGCAGTGTCGAGAAACGCCCGGAAGTCGGCTTCTCCGGCGGGGAAGGTCGAGTCACCTGGCTGGTCGTGCCGGGTTTTCGGTTCAGTGTTTCCGAGCATCTCGGCCCGCACCACGGAGAGCCGTCGATCCTCATCCACAGAAATCTTTTCCGGGCGCTGAGTGTCGGCGGTCGAAGCGGTGCCGGCGACGGATGCGTCGGTACGTCGCGCGGAGGTCGCAGAAGTTTTTGTCATGAAGCAGGGGCCCGAAACGGCAGAGACAGGGCGAGGTACACCCCTGTTTACAGCTGTCGACCTTTGGTTGGATGGGCCCGACCGTACAAATGATGTACCGAAGCCGTCCTTGTCGGGCGGCTTGCAGTAATTTAAGGGGTTATTGGCGGCGCGAGGGGCGAACGGCCTCCTGCGCGTGGGCCGCACCGTTAGGCGGAACTGGTGGCGGCATGGTTTCGGCGGCTTTCACGCCAATGCCGAGCTTTTGGCGGAGCTGGGTATCGATTTTGGCGAAGGTGTCGCGATTGTCCTTGAGGAACTGGCGGACATTTTCGCGGCCCTGGCCGATGCGCTCGCCGGAGTAGCTGAACCAGGCGCCGCTCTTCTCGACGATGTTGTTGGCGACGGCAAGGTCGAGGATGTCGCCTTCGCGGGAGATGCCTTCGCCGTAGAGGATGTCGAACTCGGCTTCGCGGAAGGGCGCGGCGACCTTGTTCTTGACGATCTTGACGCGGGTGCGGGAGCCGACGACGGTATCGCCTTCCTTGATGGCCTGGATGCGGCGGATGTCGATGCGGACCGAGGAGTAAAACTTGAGGGCGCGGCCGCCGGTGGTGGTTTCCGGATTGCCGAACATGACGCCAATTTTTTCGCGGATTTGATTGATGAAAATCAATGAAGTGCGCGATTTGGAGACGGTTCCGGTGAGCTTGCGGAGGGCCTGGGACATGAGGCGGGCCTGGAGGCCCATGTGGGAGTCGCCCATTTCGCCATCGAGTTCCGCTTTGGGAACGAGAGCGGCGACGGAGTCGACAACGAGGACGTCGATGGCACCGGAGCGGACCAGGGCTTCGGTGATCTCGAGGGCCTGCTCGCCATAGTCGGGCTGGGAGATGAGGAGGTTGTCGATGTCGACGCCGAGCTTTTTGGCGTACTGCGGATCGAGGGCGTGCTCCGCGTCGACAAAGGCGGCGAGGCCGCCGGCTTTCTGGGCCTCGGCAATGATCTGCAGGGTGATGGTGGTTTTGCCGGAGGATTCAGGGCCGAAGATCTCGATGACGCGGCCGCGCGGAACGCCGCCGACGCCGAGGGCGGCGTCGAAGGAGATGGAGCCGGTGGAGATGACGGAGATCGGGACGATGGCCTCTTTGCTGCCGAGGCGCATGATGGATCCTTTGCCGAACTGCTTTTCAATCTGCGCAAGCGCCAGGTCTACGGCGCGCTGACGGTCATCTGCCACGGGAAAACTCCGATCCGGTGTCCTGATTTGGGACGAATTGCCCCGAGTCTACCATCGGGTTAAGCGGGTGCTGCTGGCCCGTCGAGCAGAAAGCGCCCGGTGGTAATGGGGACTCTCGAGCAGCATACAGTGGAGCGGGCTGTGGAGAACAGGGGGCGAAACTCCAGGGGCAGCTGATAGCGGATAGGACAGCGGACAGGGTGGGCCGAGTTCGGGACGAGCCCACCCCCCGGGGGGGGGATTAACTTCTGGGCTAAGTACCGTGTTTGCTGGTAAGTAGGGGAATTTTTTGAGGGCTTCAAACGGTTTGTACCGGGAAACAGGGTAGATTTTGGGAGCCCCAAAATAGCGGACAGCGGATAGCGGATAGCGGACAGGTGGGAAACACAGTACCTGGCTGAGGGCTCCAAAATAGCGGACAGCGGACAGCGGACAGAGAATGAGCGCCGGGTCATGAGCGCTTCCTTTTTGTTGGGCGTCTGACGGGCGGATGGCTCGGTGGCGACTGCGGCGGGGCCACGGTTTCGCAGGCGACGGCTTCGGTGCCGGCTTCGAGTGTCAGGTGGAATTGCTGGCCGCGGCGGGGGCGATAGACGAGCGCCGGGCGGAAGCAGGCGATGCAGGTTCCTGAGCGGCGGCGGACGCTGGGATAGACGATTCCGTTGGAGCCTTCAAAGAGGAGCCGGGTGGCGACGGCCTGCGAGGGGGCGTAGCACTGGGGAATGGGCTCGGGGAGGAGGCAGTTCTTTTGATCGGCGGCGTCGAGGGTGTGGAAGGCGCCGGAGAAGTCGGCCAGGAACTCGACGTAATCGAAGGTGAGCGGTCCCGGGATGCGGGCGTCGGCCAGGAAGCGGCGGCGGTGGAAGGCGACCTCGGCGATCGAGGTCTCCAGCTCAAAGCCGGCGTACCAGGCGCCGCGCTGGGCGGTATGGAAGCGGCCTCCGAAAGGTCCGGGGTGCGTGAAGGCGGCGTTGACGATGTGGGCTTCCGGCACGCCGAGGAGCAGCTCGCCGGGTCCGATGGCGGGATTGCCTCCGCGCTCAGAGACTTTGCGCTCGTTGGTGGCGGCGTCGAGTTCGCTGAGGTCGGCGAGAACGTGGGCAGGCAGGGGCAGGGTTTCGAGGACGCTGACGCCGTAGCGAGCGGGGATGAGGCGGTGGGTTCCGGCCTGGTCGAATTGTTCGAGATGGGGCATGGAGTCAGCTAAAAAGCGGGCACCCAGGAACCGGTCGGCTTAGAGCCGGTCGGGTGAAAAGGGGTCATCCGGGATAAGACGCTAGTGGCCGCCGCGAGCGGCGTCGAGGAGGCTGCGGACCTGCTGGAGGCCTGGAATGCCTTCGCGCACGATGTAGTCGATGGGCGTTTGGCCGCGGAAGAGGAGATGGTCGTTGGGCTGAGCGATCCAGCGGTCGGCGAGGTCGTCGGGGAGCAGGATGTGGAGCGCTTTGTAGATGCCGACGAGGTAGGAGATGCGGGTGAGCTCGTCCTGGCGGAGGGTTCCGGCGGCGGTGCGGAGCTTGTAGATGGTGGAGCGGGGCACGCCGCCGAGGAGGTCGCCGGCGCGCTCGATGGGGATCTGCCACTTGTCGATGATGGCGAAGAAGCCGTCGATGGCGGACTGGCTGAGGCGCTCGCGGGTGGGGCGGCGGCTGAGGTCGGGAGCGGCGTCGAATTGGTATCCGGGTGCGGCGTAGGTGGGAAGGGTGGCCATCGGCTCCTCCGGGGTTATTATCTCAGATTGGATGATTATTGTCTATGGGTGGACGACAGTAACGAGCCGGGAGCCAGAGCCGGGGGCCGGGAGCCGGTCGCTTTTGGGCCAAGGGAAAAGCCCGCGCGCGGCGGGCTTTTTCTTTTTCTATCCATACTTTCAGTATGGCAGTTTTGAGCGGGTTTACTGCCAGTTTTGGGCGGGTATTTTGGCAGGGAAGTGGTTTTGTATCAACGGTTGTTACTTTCGTCAGGGACGACGGGGGCTTGACAGGATTTCCACAGAAGGTCAGGAAAGTGCGTAATCGGTTGGCGCGTGCGTCGGGGAAGGGGGCAGGCATCCTGGAACGGGACAACGGGCGTTTCGGGGACAGTACGATCGGGACGCTGTCATTCCGATACCGGTAGACGGGTGAGAGGCGGGGGCGTTTGCTTCTTGCAGTGGGGTGAACCTGGCCTGCTCCCGGAGGGGGGTGGGCTGGAACAGGCTATCGGCACGAACCGGCTGCGATGGCGCTGGCGCCTGGACCAAAGGGCTCTCCGAGGACGTCATTTTTGTATTGCCGGTCACTCGCCGAGACGCAGATTGCCGGCGGACCACCACCTGTCTACGATGTTATGTGCATTCAGCCGGGCTCCTCACACGCCTGCCGAAAAAAGCCGATTCTTGTGCACATCCGTCACATTCACGAACGTCAGCGGCGCAGGACATCGGCGCTAGCAAAGACCCGACCAGGGGCACTGTCCGCGGGCATTGCACTAGTGGCATTCCTGGGGTTTTTGCCCGTACTCGATGCGCAGCAGTCAGGGCAGCCGACCTTGGACGAAATTCTGCAGCGATTAGAAGCGAATTTGCACCACTACGACACCGCGGTCCCGAGCCTGTTCTGCGATGAGCATGCAATCTCGCGCGTCTGGCCGGGCGCGCCTGGTGAAAACACCATTACCGATTCCGTCTTCCGGCTCAGGCGAATTCCGAAACCTGACCATTCAACCACGCTGCTCGAATCACGCGAAATTAAGGAGGTCAACGGCAAGCCAGCGACCTCGCAAAATCTCGACGGTCCCACCCTGCTAACAGGGGCGTTTGAGGGAGGGCTTGCCGTCGTCTCTCTCAGCCAGAGTACCTGCATGGGCTATACCCTGCAGCCGATCAGGGGGAACCGCCCGACGGGGCCATACATCGTTCGCTTCGCTACTGCTCTCACTCCCCAGAACTCGGCAAATTGTCTCCTCCAGGAGAACAGCACGGGCCTTGCCTCCATCGATCCTGCATCCATGGAGATCGAGCACCTGGAACTGACCACCCCGCATCACGTCATCGTCCGCGGGAACTCCTGGACACCAGCTGTGGTTGGCAAGCGTGTTCTCAAAGTCGACTATGCGCCAGTCGTGCTCGGCGGCGAAACCTTCTGGATGCCTTCCACGATTACCATGCGCGCCACCAGTGGTTCCGGAACCTTCCACATGACCTCCTGGTCCTTCCAGGCCACCTATCGCAACTACCACAGGCTCGAAGTGACGTGGCGTATCGTTCCTGGCAGTGTGTCACCTGTGAAATGACTACTCAATCATGCAGCACGATTACGCTGGATGTACTTCGGTAAGAATCAGTCGCGATCGACCTGCCTACACCACGCACCACCAAGGTCCTGTTGTCGGCTATCCGGCAGTTTTGTCGCGCAATACCATCGGCTCGGTCCCGGCCCTCGAAATGTCCGGATTGCCGGTCATACGGCAAAGACTGACCACAGAGGACACAGAGAGCACAGAGATTGCTTCCTCAGGATGACAGCGCGCGTGGGTTGGGTTTTGTTGCCGCGTGTCTTGTCGCTGTGTAGTCGGCGATACGGACATTTCGAAGAGAGCGTGAGGCTTGTGGACCGGCCGCAGGGGCTAAAGCCCTGGGTCTTATTGCCGGTTACGGCACGACTGAAGTCGTGCCCTGATACAAAAGCGACCGATTGAGATTTGGGCTTTCCCACCCTGTCGCCCCGAACAGCGTGAGGCGACAAGGATGGGGCATCCGGCATCGACGGATGGTATTGAATGGGAGGTCGGCCGTTCGGGAGTTCCGAGCCGGGACCGTGCAGGACCCGACCC
>JBAUZR010000166.1:0-4978 GCA_049585375.1 Acidobacteriaceae bacterium | reverse complement strand
CGGGGCTGAGGTGATCTTTGTTCATGTAGTAGCCGATGCCAGCGAGGACGAAGCCCGTGGCCAGCAGAGCGCGACGGACAGGCGGGGACCAGAAGGTGCGGGCCAGCGTCCACAGGCTGGGCGCGGGTGTTTGGCGGCGCAGGTGCCGATCCGTGAGCTGCGGCGGGATCGAACGCGCAACGGATTCGATCAGCTCAGGATCGATCTGTCCGAGGATTTTGCTGAGAGAGATCAGGTTGCGCAGAGCGCGGATGGCCTCCGGCTGGGCGGCGGCTTTGGCGACCTGGCCGACGAGATCGTCCCCGGCGGCGACGGCGCCGCGCAGACCTGCGAGAACTTTCTGCTCGTGCAGGACTTCGAGAAGCTCGTAAAACTCAAGGATGGCGGCGGCATGCTCGGTTGGAGCGTTGGCGAGACGCTGCTGTAGCTCCGCCTGATGGTTGCGGGGGGGAAAGTCGAGCTGGATGGGCTTTGCCATGAAGTCAGGCCTTTCTGCTCGCCACCTGCTCGGGTTGGGCGGCGGGTTGGATCTGGACGAGGTTCGCCCCCGGCAGACGGTAGTCGGGACGGGACCACTTGCGCTCGACCTCGACGCCGTTCTGGGGCGTGGCGTTGTGGAAGCGGTGATTGGTGTGGGGCAGTGGCGGGCGTCCCTTCAGCGGCAACGGCTCGATCTGGACGGGGGTTTCCTTGTAAGCGGGCGTGTGCACCGCGACGTCCACGTTGTTGCTGGTTAGGGTGTTGATGGGTTCGAGCCGAGAATTCAGCGGAGCGTAGAGCTGATTGCCGCTCACGCGGTCAGTGACGAGAACGCGGAGCTGGATTTCGCCGTCACGGGATTTCACTTTGACGAACCGGCCGCTTTCGAGGCCGCGTTCTTTGGCCAGCTCCGGAGAGACTTCGAGGAAAGTATCGGGAGCTTTCATGACGATGCCGGGGACGCGGTAGGTCATGTTGCCGGCTTCGAAATGCTCGAGCATGCGGCCGTTGTTGAGGTGCAGATCGTACTCGGCGTCCTCTTTCTGGCTGGGCTCTTTCCACTCGACGGGATGGAACTTTGCCTTACCGTCGGGGAAGTGGAATTTGTCGATGTAGAGGAGCGGCGTGTCGGTGCCGTCCGCCTCTACCGGCCACTGCAGGCTGTTGTAGCCGGCAAGGCGCGCATAGGTGACGCCGGCGAAGAGCGGCGCAATGCCGGCGCACTCGTCCATGATGTCGGAGGGGGATTTGTAACTCCATTGGGCACCTAAGCGGTTGGCGACGTCCTGGAGGATCTGCCAGTCGGGGCGGGTGCCGGGGAGTGGCTCCATGACTTCGTAGAGGCGCTGGATGCGGCGCTCGGTGTTGACGTAGGTGCCTTCTTTTTCGAAGCTGGGGGTGCCGGGCAGGATGACGTCGGCGTATTGGGCGGTGAGGGTAAAGAAGATTTCCTGAAGGACAAAGAGCTCCAGCTTTTCAAGGCCAGCGGCGAGGTAGTGCTTGTTGGACTCGGAGCTGATCATGTCTTCGCCGATCAGATAGAGAGATTTGATCTTGCCCTCATGCATACCGTCGACCATGACGTGGTTGTCCATGCCGTCGCGGTCGGAAAGAGGCACGCCCCAGGCGAGCTCCCACTTTTTGCGAACCTCGGGATCGGAAACATCCATGTAGCCGGGAAACTTGTCGGGCATGGAGCCGAAGTCGCTGCAGCCCTGAACATTGTTGTGCCCGCGGAGGGGATAGCCGCCAGTGCCCGGCCGGCCGTAGTTGCCGGTGAGCAGCAGCAGATTGGAGATGGCCGTGGAGGTATCCGAGCCGTGTTTGTGCTGGGTGACGCCCATGGCCCAGAGGATGCAGACCTTCTCGGCGTGAGCGATGGTTTCGGCAACGGATTTGATTGTGTCGGCGGGGATGCCAGTGCGCTGCTCTGCGAATTCCAGGGTGAAGGGCTGCAGGCTTTCAGCGTATTTCTCGAAGTTGTTGACGCGGCGCTCGATGAAGTTCTGGGCTTGCCAGCCATTGTCAAGGATGTATTTGGATACGGCACCGATCCAGATGAGATCGGTGGACGGATTCGGGTGCAGCCAGATGTCGGCACGGGCGGCCATCTCGTTTTTGCGGAGATCGGAGACGATGAGTTTCTGGCCGCGCAGCTTATGGGCGCGCTTGACGCGGGTGGCGAGGACCGGGTGGTTCTCCGCGGGGTTGGCGCCTACGATGACGACGACGTCGGCGCGCTCGATGTCGGAGATAGAACCGGAGTCGCCGCCATAGCCGACGGTGCGGGTGAGGCCTTTGGTGGCGGGCGACTGACAGTAGCGCGAGCAATTGTCGACATTGTTGGTGCCGATGACCGCGCGGGCGAGCTTCTGCATCAGGTAGCTCTCCTCGTTGGTGCATTTGGAGGAGGCAATGAATTCGAGGGCGTCGGGGCCGTGCTGGGCCTTGATGGCCTGCATTTTGGTGGCAATGAAGTCGAGGGCCTCGTCCCAGGTGGCCTGGCGGAACTTATCGCCTTCGCGGATGAGGGGCGTGGTGATGCGGTCGCCGCTGTTGACGAAGTTGAACCCGAACTTGCCTTTGACGCAGGTGGAGATGCCGTTGGCGGGACCGTCGGCAGGCTCGATTTTCAGGACCTGGCGATCATAGTGCCACACATCGAAGGAGCAGCCGACACCGCAGTACGTACACACGGTCTTGGTTTTCTCCATGCGAGCCGCGCGCATGGCGGCTTCCGCCTGGGAAAGGGCAAGGATGGGACCATAGCCGAGTTCGGGCTCGACGCCTTTGACGGTGTCGATCATGTGCTCGAGCGACTGGCGCGGAAGGCCGGTGAAGTAGCCGGCGTTGCCGAGCATGGATTTCTCCATCAGGGCGTTGCAGGGACAGACGGTGACGCAGTGGCCGCAGGAGACGCAGGAGGATTCGCCGATGGTGGAGCCGCCGTCCCAGAGGACCCGCGGGTGCTCGTCTTCCCAGCGAATGCTGAGGGTCTCGTTGACCTGAACGTTCTGGCAGGCTTCGACGCAGCGCCCGCAAAGGATGCACTGGTCGGGATCATAGCGGTAGAAGGGGTTGGTCTCGTCCTTCTCGTACGGCTTCTGCCGGTAAGGGATGGACTGGTGCTCCACTTTGAGAAGCGCGGTGGTGTTGTGGACGGTGCAGTTCTCGTTGTTGTTGTCGCAGACGGTGCAGTAGAGCAGGTGGTTGCCGAGGATGCGGTCGAAGGCCTCGCGCTGAGCAGCCTGGGCGCGGTAGCTCTCGGTGAGGACGTTCATATGCGCTTCAACGCGAGTGCCGCAGGCGCGCACGAGTTTGCCATTGACCTCGACCATGCATGTATCGCAGGTCTCAATGGGGCCGAGCTGCTGGAGATAGCAGACCTGGGCAAGCTCCCTGCCGGTTTCGCGATTCAGGGTGTCAATGAGCGGCTCGCCAGGGAGGCCCTCCACCGTGCGGCCATCGATAGTGACGCGGGTGGTGGCGGGCGCCGGCTGTTCGACACCTTCTTCAGCGTTCAGAAAGTGGGGGCGGATAAGATTTTCCAGGCTCATAACAAAAGATTGGATGCGGAGGAGCCGGTGGAGCGAAGTCCAGCCGCGTGCCGGGCAGGGAAATACGAATGGCAACCGGCGACGGCCCGTAGAAGAGGAACGATCAGGGAGCCGCGCCTGACGAGCGGCCCGGGCGTGAATCAGGCGGCTTTTTTCTTCACGCGGACCGAGAAGCCCAGCTCGCGAAGCTGGCGGGCGGTGGCGTTGAAGGATCGGCGCTCGTCTTCGGCAACGGCCGGAGTCATGCCAATGGAGACCACCCTCGCTTTGAATTCATCTCGGTCCGCGAAGTGCGGCGAGCCGCTCTGGATGTTGTAGGGGCGGTCTTCGGCGGCGGTGATCAGGCTGCAGGAAACCGCCAGGCCGCTGTCCTGAAAGTCGAGGTGAAAGCAGACGGCGGCGGGTTTGTCTTCGGATTTGGTGTCGACAGGCATATTCCTCCGCAGCGTGGGAAGGCCCACGGAGAGAAGGATGCGACGGAAGGTCGCGGGGCTGTGCGTGTGAATGGCAGGAATCGTGTGGTGCGAACGGGGAAACCGAGGGATTCCTGATTACGGCCGCGCAGATTCGGGGAACAAACGGCGTCGTGGCGCGCCCGGCGTCACCGCCCTATTTATCGCCAGCCTCCTGCCGATGAAACCAACGTCTGCCCCTGTTTCCGAGGCCCTGGCCAGCTCAATGACCAGCGGCGAACGGTGCGGGGAAGCGTGCGGGCGATGGCGATGCGAGGGCGGGCGGATGGCGAGAAGCTGGGGGATGGGCCGGTTCATGGGCCGCAAACAACGGGAACCAGAAACGGAGGGGATTCCGAACGAAGCGAGAGCTGCTCCCGCTGAAGCGGCGGGCTCGACGCAGGCGCATGCCCTGCGGACCACCGTCGATGCACTGGGGACGGTGCTCGAGGCGTCGGAGTGCGAGATCGGCCAGCTGGCGAGCGAGTTCGAGGGGATGGCGCAGGCCACGCAGGCGATGGTGGAAAGCGCGGCGGCGATTGTCGGGTGCAGCAAAGACGAGCGGGTGCAGGTTGTCCTGACCAGCGTCCACGAACTGAGCGCGGCAACGCGAAGCTTTCTACACCAGCGCCTGGAATCCACGGCGGGGATTGTGGAAACCGTCACGGCAGAGGCGGATCTGCTGACGCGCCTGGCGCAGCTGACGCGGGCACAGAAAGCGATTGTGCGCGAGACCGCCATGCTGCGGGTCCTGACCAATATCGAAGTGGCGCGACTGGGCGAGGTGGGCGCGGGTTTCGAGTACCTGGCGCGCGAGCTGGACGATCTTGCGACAGCGGTGGCCGAGAGCATCGGCGCACTGACCGCACATACCGAGGAGCGGCGCAGGGAGATTGACGCGACCCGGCGCACACTGACCGCGGAACTGCCGCGCATGCGCGAGGAATATGGCCAGCTGGAGACGGCTCTGGTCCGGGCACAGTCAGAGGT
>JBAUZR010000165.1:0-6142 GCA_049585375.1 Acidobacteriaceae bacterium | reverse complement strand
AGTCGCGTTGTAGGTGACGTGATCGCCATGGACGATATACAGCCGGTAATACAGCACCACGTTGCCATCAAGGGTATAGACCGTGCCGTTCTTCGTCTCTTCTCGCGATTGTGTGTTGGCGATGATCTTCACCGGCACACCGGGGCTCGGCTGCGGCACCACGTGCGCTTCCGGAATCGAGCTGTGCAGGCTGGGATCGTCGGGCAGCGTTGCCGAAGTCTGGTTCTGGACGGGGGGAAGCTGCGTGGTTACCGTCTGCGCCCGGAGTCGCGGATGACACAGCAGATACAGCGTGATACACCAAAACAAGCGGGTTCTCATCGCGCGCGGCAACTCCAGCATAGCAAAGCGGAATGCGGATTCGTCGCAACGACACGTGCCTGCCCCCGGCTGGGCGATTCCCCGATCTCTTTCGATTCGTCCGTCGTGGACACGCTGGAGGCTTTGCAGCCGTTCTTAACCTCGCGAGGATTGATTTGACGCCGCTCACCACCGACCTCTCCTCTTCGCCCGCCACGGCTCCCGTCCCCAGCCCCCACCCGGCGGCGTGGAAGAACGAAGTGACGGCTCGGGTCCGCGCCCATCGCTCCCGGCGGATCTCCTCCCCTGAAAATCAACCGGCTCTCCCCGGACTCGAAGTCGCGCTCGCTTCCTCTTCCATTGCCGCGCGAGTGGCCGAACGTTATGCGCGCGTCCCCTCTTACCGGGATGTTCTTGCGGCTCAGGCTGCCGCCGCGGAGGCGCAGGCAGTCGCAGCGGCGAGGGCCGCCGCTGCAAGGGCAACGGATAACCCCCTCAGCCAGGCCGTTGCCGGCCCCTGCGAACCTCCCCAGCCCCAGCCCATTCCGGACTGTCCCGCTGCCCAGCCCTGGCAGCCCGATCTGCTTCGCTATTTTGTCAGCAGCGATTCCCTGCCCGCTCCTCGCCTCACTCCGGCGGAGGCCATCGTCCCCTCTTATCAGACCGCCGGCATCCCGGATCTTCTCGCCGACCCTCTCGAAGACGCGATTGTGGAGCCCGCACTTCCCCTGCCCGCTCGTGTCCTGGCCTTCCCGCGCGAGTTGATTGCGCCGCGCAAAGCCCGTCCTCGCCGCGCCGAAGGCCCGTTGCTCGAGGAACCCTCGGCCGGGCACACGTCCCCGGATCCCATCAAGGAGCGGGTCGATGAATCAGATTCCGGGGAGCTCCGCATCTTCGAGGCCGAACCCGCCACTCCTCCTCTCGACTCTCTCGAATGGCATTCGATTCACCTTGACGCGGAGGCCTCTATGCCGCAGCCGAAGCAATCCGCGCGAAGCTCCGTCAATGATCTGCCCCTCCATGTCGCCCCCCTCGGCCACCGGGCCATGGCGACTCTGGTGGATTTTTCCCTCACCCTCGCGGCCTTTCTCCTCTTCATCGTCGTCTTCGCGGCCTCCACCACCCATCTGCCTTCCGGGCGTGTGGCGCTGATCGGATCCTGCGCTATCCTTCTGGCGATGTGGGTCCTGTATCAGTTGCTCTTCTTCAGTCTCACCGACGGCACGCCCGGTATGCGCTATGCGAAGATCGCCCTCTGCACCTTCGAAGACGACAATCCGTCCCGCGCGGCCATGCGCGCCCGGATCGCAGCGATGTTATTGTCCGCGTTGCCTTTAGGGCTGGGATTCCTGTGGTCGCTCTTTGACGAGGACACCCTGGGTTGGCACGATCGCATCACACGTACATACCAGCGGAGCTATCGCTCCCTGTAGTCCGTTAGAGTTGCGTCGTTTTGTTGCGTTAGTATGACAACCAGGTTTCTCAACTTTTAACAGGAATTTAGCATCCCATATTGGCGTGAACACCTTTGCTTCAACTTCCAGTGCCGCCACTGCTCCGAGGTTCGGGCCCTATCACGGTCAATATGAAGGTCATGCCAGGGTTTCCCTGGTCTTCTCCCTCACGGAGACTGTCTGTCTGATCGTGCTCCCCTGGGTCTTCGGATGGATCGAGTTGCTCAGAACCCCGGGTCGCCTTTATTTGAACGGTTTGCCCATGTCTCCCGGCTGGCTGGCGGTTGTCGACCTGATCGGCATCTTCGCCGCGTATGCCTATTACTCGCTCTATAAGCGGATCAGCGTCAGGATCGCTGATGGAGTTCCCGGGTACGCTTTCCTTGACCGCATCCGGCTGAGCCTCACCCTGCTCTCCCATACGCTGATCGTTCTCGTCTTCCTCCTCGCTCTCGAAATTCGCTGTGGGGACAGGTCGATAGCCGGCCAACGACCGCGCGTCGCACCCTTTGAGTCTTGCCGGCGGGACGGCTGCCGCAGCTTCTTCTCCCGCTACTGAACCGGCTTCTCCTGCGCGGGCTGGTAATTGAAATCCCACCGCTGATCGCGCCGCCCTGATTCGTACCGTGTATCCCAGTTCAACCAGTACCGATCCGCCGCCGCCCCCTCCGGATAATGTTCGCTGGCCGGATATGGGTAACCCGTCATCGCCTGGAACGGCATCGGCCCGACCGTAAATGGCGAAGCCTCCCAAAAGTCCATGTCCTTAACAAACCCGTTTGCATAGAAGAAGTAATCCCGCTTCCATCCAGCGGGGAGTGGCGGCAGTGCCCCTGCCCGGAACTCCGCATCGATCTCCTCGCCCGTCCCGAAGATCACATAGCGGTTATCGACCCGCTCCAGCAGCGGCGTCACATCGCCATATCGCGTATACACGCCCCGCGCCCAGAAAAACGGCCCAGTCTGGCTGATTCGGTTGTAGTTGTACGTCAGATCCCCGGGCGTCTTTCCCTCAATCTGCTGCGGATACCCCCGGAAGGCCAGATGCGCCTCCGCCAGCGGCACGTCGGTCCGGCGGACCCGATCCGCCGCATTCGGCCCGTTGTCTACCAGCGCCTGATCCCAGTAGATCTGCAGATTGGTGGTGATCCGAACCCTCCGCGCCCCCGGCGGTAGCTTCCCGGTCAGATCCACCACAATCGTCCGTGGGAGTCCCGCCGGGAACCCCATGTCCCGGATCACTCGCTTCCATCGCCCGTCCGGCATCTGGACGTCCAGCTGTGGTGGCACCGGGTGCAGCCCCGCCTGCCAGGCCGCATACATCGAACTGGCGCTGAAGTACTCGACATATCCATGCAGGAGCAGCCGCAGCGGATTCCTGGGCGTCCACGCACCCAGATCGAGCGTCAGCGTGTGTGGATTCGCAAACCCGGCATAGCTGAGATTTGTGAAGTCCCGCACGTACTCGTGATCGATCTTCTCCAGCTGCGCCCGCACGTCACGTCCATGGTCATCCCATGCCCCCGCCACGGGTCGCTGCGCCTCCACCGCTACCGTCTTCCCCGAGGCAAACGGCCTCTCGCTCAGGAATCGCTCATCGGGGTACACGTCCACCCCCGCCGGATGATCCACCGCCACCAGCCGAAGCTGGTCGATATAGTTCACCTCTTCCATCGGCTCGCCAAAACGCAGGCTCAGCAACCCATTGCGCGCTCGCAGCTGGTCGCCGCCCACCTTGATCCACTCATCGGGATCGTTCTTGTTCGTCGCCGTCGGGGAAACCCAGTGTCCGACAACCGCCGCCCCAATCACGTCCGACACGAACTGATACTGCTTCCCGTCCCAGGCAAACAGCGTCGGACAGGAACTCCCTCTTCGGTCCAGTTCTTTCAATGCCAGCGTCTTGTCGGTCGCGATGTTGATCTCGTCCTGCGGAACCCCCGTCGGCCACAGCAGCCGCACCACCTCCACCTTACCGACCGAGCCCAGGCCGGCAAGCACATCCATCGATCCCTGGCTCAAATACCCTGACCCGCCCGCGATCTCGAACTTCTGCCAGTGCCCGTTCGCCAAAACCTCGACCTTCGTCCCGATCCCCGACTTGTTGTCCGCCAGCCCCGCCAGCGCAATCCGCAGCGAATGATTCCTGTTGCCGCCGATATTCTTCAGCACTGCCGGCGCTCCGTTCAGGCGCGTCACGACAAGGTCCGCTGCCCCGTCGCCGTTCACGTCGGCCGCGATCACCGACCGCGCGTCTTTGAGAGCGATCTTGTCGAGCCCCAGTTGCGCACTCACATCCTGAAAACCCTTCGGCCCAAGATTTCTGAAGACGTGCAGCTCCGTCCCGTGTGCCGTCTCCAGCACAGCAGCCAGGTCGATCCACCCATCGTTGTCGAAGTCGATCGGCGTCACACCCCATCCGCCGGTCACCCCTGCCGGCAGCGGCAGATTCACCCGCTCGAAGTGCTTGCCCTCGACGTTCCTCCACAGGGTCAGCCCCGGCGCCCCCGCGTGCGTGACCGCCACATCCATCCAGCCATCCTTGTTGAAATCGAAGACCGTCACGCCGCGCGTTGGAGGCAAACTCGCATCTGTATATAACGCCATCGGCCGGAAAGGCCCTTCCCGCTGGTTGAAGTAGATCGTCGGAGCGCCGCTGTCGCCCGTGATCACCAGGTCAACCGCGCGGTCATTGTTGATGTCCGACAGCGTCGCCTGCGCCGTCGTCCCATGTCCGCCCAGCGCGGTGGGTCCAGTCCACTCCGTGAAGGTCGAGTTCCCGTTGTTCCGCCACAGCACGTTCGGCCCGGACTTGCCTCCCTGCGCAGCCGCGCCCGTAATCAGCAGATCCAGATCGCCGTCATGGTCGAAGTCCACAAACGTCAGACCCGCCGGCCGATTCAGCTGCTGAATCCCCACCTTCGCCGTCACATCTTCAAACTTTCCGCCCCCCAGGTTTCGATAGAGAATCACCTTGTCCCGGAGCGCGACGGCCAGATCCGGCAAGCCGTCATTGTCAAAATCCCCCACAGCGCACGCAACGCCCTCGCCGCTCGCATCGAGACCCGTTTGACTCGCCGGAATCGGCTCGAACGACCCATTCTTCAGATTCCGATAGGCCTGCATCGCCCGTGGACCGCGTGTCATCACCACAAGGTCCTGCGATCCCGCTCCCTCGATGTCCACAGCGCATGCACCCCCACCCAGCACCCCGGCTGCCTGCGCTGGCCGCCCGGCCCCCTGCGCGTAATGTGACGGCGCAAACTGCATCACGCGCTGCGCCTCGAACCGGACCGGAATCATCGCGCCCACCGGAGCCTCCGGCATCTCCATCTCTTCCATCGTCGAGTAGTGGCCTCGCTCGCCGTAACCCACGCTCAGCGGCGAGGCAATCTTCGCCTGCGTCAGGTGCTGGAACGTCTTCAGATGTTCGTGCGCCTCCTGCGTGCGTCCCACCCGCTGCAGCGCCCGTGCCAGCCCAAACTGCGCCGAACAATGCAGAGGATTCAGATCCAGAGCCTTCTCGAACTCAGCAATCGCGTCGTTGAAGTTCCCCAGCGTCAAATCCAGCTGTCCAACAAAATAATGCGCATCGGCGTCCGTCGGATCCAGGGCCACAACCTTCCCCATATCCTCGATCGCCTGCTTCTGATTGGCCTCATCCATCTCCGTCAGGCCCAGGTTGTACCAGACGCGTGGATTGTCAGGCGCCATCCGCGCTGCCTGCTGCAGTTCCTGCTCCGCCTCGGGCAGTTTCTCCAGATACAGCAGCGCGATGCCCCGGTTCAGCACCGGAATCGCCGACTGCGGATCCGCCTTTTCCGCCTCGCCGAACTGCGCCGCCGCCTTTTCGGTAAGCTGCTGATTCATCAGCGCCACGCCGATGCTGTTCAGCCGCGCTGCCTCACCTGCATTCACCGGCTCGGCGGAAGGCCGCGCCGTCAGCGCAGTCATTCCCCCGATCAGCACGACCGCGGGCACAAAAAAGCTCACAAACTGGAGTGGAGTTTTACTGGATGGCATGATTCGCCGTCCATTATAGGGACCAGCGCAGACGTCTCGCCAAATAAACGGCGCCAACCGTCGGAGCCTTCACAGATCTCAAGCGCACAAGCGCGTATGCCTGGACGGCCAGTCCCTAGCCCCCGATGTGGACCATGCTCCGCGATGGCTTCAGAAAGTCCGGCTCCCCAATGTGGTGCCGCGCTTCTTTCTGCTCGACCGTCTTCCGGATGAAGTCCACCATCGCCTCATCGCCGCCGCCCCTCCGCATCACGCCGTATAAGTCGTGGTCCGACTGCGAGAAAAGGCAAGTCCGGATCTTCCCGTCCGACGTCAGTCGGACGCGGCTGCAGTGCCCGCAAAACGCCTGGGTCACCGGCGCGATA